>JAEEUD010000206.1 GCA_016286835.1 Pyramidobacter sp.
TGCGCACGGCGGGAGACGCTGTCATCAGCTCAAACGCGGCAACACGATCCGCTCCCGTGAAGAGAAGCCGCTGAGCGCTCACAGCCTGAAGTGTCAGCGATAAAAGCGTCCGCGCATGTGCCTGCGTCGCGGGAGGGAACAAATCGATGATCCTTTCGACGGAACGGGAAGCGTCTGGCGCGTGCAGCGTCGCGAGGACCAAATGCCCCGTTTCCGCAGCAGAGAGAGCCGCCGCGATCGTCTCGCAGTCGCGGAGCTCGCCTATGCATAACAGATCGATATCCTCGCGAAGTGCGCAGCGTACGCCGCCGGCAAAGCTCTCGGCGTCCTTCCCGATCTGGCGCTGATGGATCAGGCTTTTTCCAGAGTGATAAACGTATTCTATGGGATCTTCAAGCGTCACGATGTGCAGAGGACGCTGCTCCGCGAGCCACTGCACGAGCGAGGCCATCGTCGTACTCTTGCCGCTGCCGCATGGACCGGTGAGCAGGACCAGACCGTCATGACGCATACAGATTTCCTGCAGTGCTTTGGGTATGCCGCACTCCTCCGGCCTCGGTATCGCGTTCCGGACGATGCGGATCGCAGCAGCCGGCCTCCCATTCGCCCAGTACCCATTCAGACGCAGGCGAAATCCGATTTCCTGTCCCGGCAGCGCAAAACCGGCATCGATCTCGTGCCGCAAACGCCAGTTTTCGATCTCAGAAGGTTCAAGCAGTCCTTCAAACAACGAGATAAAGGCTTCTTCTTCCCGCGGCGCCTGCCACGCAAGACGGGCAAGGCCGCCCGGTCCGCGCTGAAAGCCTGCTTCCCCGCAAGTGAAATGGACGTCGCTCGCTTTGTCTGCCGCGGCAGCTTTTAAAACTGCTTCAAGCTCAGTTCCGTTCATGGCCATTTCCTCCGCCCCAAACTATTCGCCAAGAGAAGCCAGTGCTTCTTCACAGCTGGTGACGCCGCGCCGGACAAGCGAAGCGATATTCCGCCGCAGAGACACCATGCCTTCCGTCTGCGCACAAGAAGCGATCTCTGCCGCCGTTGCGCCTCTGACAATAAGCTGCGCCAGCGCGGGAGAGACCTTCAGGATCTCAAAGGCAGCGATCCTGCCAAGGTAACCGCGGCCGCCGCACTTCGGACATCCGGTCGCCTGAAACACTTGCGTTTCCGGCGGCAAATCAAGGGCACGCAGTTCGGCCGCACTCCCAGTCACGGAGCGTCGGCAATGCGGACAAAGCCTTCTGAGCAGCCGTTGTGAAAGCACGCCGCGCAGACACGCCCCCAGCAGATACGGAGGAACGCCCATATCGACCATTCGTGCAGGAGCCGCCGTGGCCTCGCCGCAGTGCAGCGTCGTCAGGATCAGATGTCCGGTGATCGCCGCCCGAACGGCAAGGGCAGCCGTTTCGGAGTCACGAATTTCTCCTAATAGCATAAAATCCATATCTTGGCGAAGAACGGCTCTCAGCGCTGAGGCAAAGGTTAAGCCGCTTTTTTCGTTCACCTGTACCTGCGTTGCGTGCGGCAGACGGTACTCGACAGGATCTTCGATCGTGATCGCGTTGAACTCGTCGATCTTCAATTCACGCATCAGCGCATGGAGCGTGGTCGTCTTGCCGCTGCCGATCGGTCCGGTGTTGAGGATCAGTCCCCGACGCCCAGAAAGCAGACGGCGTATCGTCTCCATCTCTTCATGGCTGCAGCCGAGCGCGTCAAGCGTCATCGATCCGCCGTCGCTGTCAAGAACTCTCAGCACCGTTTTTTCCCCGCGGATCGAAGGCAGCGTCGAAACGCGGAAATCATATTCGTGTCCTTCGAAAACGCGATGGATCCGTCCATCCTGCGGCACACGCTTCTCGGCGATGTCCATGCCGGCCATGAGTTTTACGCGCGCCGTCACCGACGGATGCGCCGCAAGCGGCATTTCGAGCGCGTTGAAAAGGTGTCCGTCAATCCGAAAGCGAACGCGCGTTTTCGTTTCTCCCGGCTCGATGTGGACGTCAGATGCCCGTTCGCGCAGAGCCTGCGCGATGATCCGTTCGACGATCCCGGCAGCCGGTGAAGCGTCATCATACTCGTCGCGCTCCTGTGTGCGCACAGCTTCACTCTCTCCGGCAAGGCGGGCGACTGCCCCCGAAAACTGATAGGCGCGATCGATCTCTGCCAGAAGGGACGCCTCTGTCGACTGAACCATTGTGACCGGCTGCCGACACAGCGCCCTGACTTCATCGGCAAGGAGCATGTCGCCGGCCCGGAGGGAGAGAACAACGAGATGTCCCGTTTCATCAACGCGAAGAGGCAATACCTGGAGCCTCCGCGCTGCCTCGTAAGAGATCAGTCGAAGCGCCTGCGGCTCAGGCGACAGGCGCGACAAGGCGCGGGAACTGTCACGGGAATCGTAGCCATATACTGATGAACTGTTTTCTGCCACACTTCTCCCCTCCTCTCACCGATAGAACGTATACAGGATCGCCGCACTCGACGGCGGCATGACTGATAAAGGCATCGCCGTCAGCGTTCCGTCGCCCGCAGAAACCGTCAGGACTTTTCCAGCGGCAGAGACAAGAGCAACGCTGTCCTGCGCTGCTTCAACGGTTTGTACAAGACGGCTCCCTGTGATGTCGACAGCCTTCACAACTGTCCGACCGTCTTCACGGCCCAAAAGATACAGCAGTCCATCGCTGAAAAGAGCCGACATCAGCGAATGAAAGCCTTCATAACGATGATACCAGCCCCAGTTCCCGCCGCGCCAAGGAAGATCGCTCCAGGAACGTCCGCGCAGAGGCGCGGGACATGCAGCGACGATCGTCGAATTTTCGGCGGAGCCAACAAACGCGAACCAGTTTCCCCGGGACAGAGGACACAATAGGGGGGAAAAGTGCAGATCGAAATCTTCCGATCCCGTCAGCGAACGAAGGTCAAGTCTATAACTCAGCTCAAAAAAATCGTCCTTCCGGACGAATTCCTGCACACCTCCGGCAACGTCGCCGACGATCACCCTCGAGAGACGGCCTTTTGCCGTCTGCATGACAAGCGGTGAAAGCTTCAGAGCGATCCCCTCTTCACCAGTGCAGTTACGAAGATATATGCCGGAAGCCGGCGCGAGAGCCCACAGTCTCCCCTGTACTCCGGCACCCGATGGGAGCAACAGCTCGGGGAGCGACGCAACGGGAGCGGCAACAGGCGCTGCTGCGGTATCGCCAAGTTCCAGCGTAACCGAATCAGCAACGCCCCAAAGCAATTCGTCTCCGTCATCCGATTTTTCCCGCGCCCAACAGAATAAAGGGGCTTCGGGCATTGTCACGTCGATACAGTACAAACCGCTACCGCCTGCGCCCAACGTTCCCCAGAGAAGGACACGCGATGTGCCGCCTTCCTCGATCTTTTCCGCCGACAAAGCCCCGCCAAGAAGCCAGAGCGGCGCCTCAACGGCAACTAAAATAGCCTCTGCGCGCTCTTTGCGCAGCACTTGCGGGGGAATGAACGCCCACAGACCGCATCCGTCCGAAGCATCTAACGCGCAGACCAGTCCATCGTCGGTCTGCACGTAAAGCACGTCCTTGACCAGCGTCATAGCCGCCGGATACGGCGCACCGAGCTCCTTGTTTGCGTAATAAGTGTTCAGCTGCTCCATCTGGGCCA
>JAEEUD010000207.1 GCA_016286835.1 Pyramidobacter sp.
CGCCGTCTCGCTGGGCGTGCTGCTGACCGGCGGCATGAGCTTCGGCGACTTCATCGGCTACGTGATCGCTCAGTTCGCGGGCGCCACGGCCGGCGCGGCCGCGCTCGGCTATCTGTGCGGCTGGGACTGCGGCTTCGGCACCAACGCGCTGTTCAACGGCGACGTTGTGAAGAGCTTTGCCGTTGAGGCCGTGCTGACCTGCACGTTCGTGCTCACCATCCTGGGCGTCACGTCCAAGTCTGGCCACAACAAGTTTGCCGGCCTCGTCATCGGCCTGACGCTGGTGCTGATCCACATCTTCGGCATCCACTTCACGGGCACGAGCGTCAACCCGGCCCGCAGCTTTGGTCCCGCTTTCTTCGCCAAGGGCCAGGCGATGGCCGACCTCTGGGTCTTCATCGCTGCTCCTCTGGCCGGTGCTGTCGCCGCGGCCATCATCTGGAAGATGATCGAGCCCTGCGCCGAACCCGCCGAAGAAGAATAAGTCTTTCGCAGCGAAAACGCCGCTTTCTTCGTGAAAGCGGCGTTTTTTCGTGCGGCGCGGACGCAGCGGAGGAGAGTGTTTCACGTGAAACGGACTGCGGCGGGAAGATTTGATCTTTTCGTGTGTTTCAGTGTGGATTTTTTGTGCGCGTCTGCTATAATCGAACGGTACGCTGTGAAATTTTTCTCTTGGCGGCGTCAATTTCTCGGGCCTTTTTGAAAGGATGCGAATCGGCAATGAACACTTTTGCGGTCATTTTCATGATCCTCACGCTCGGCTATCTGCTGGGCCGTATCAGCGTGCGCGGCATCTCGCTGGGCACTTCGGGCGTTCTGCTCGTGGCTCTGGTGATGGGGCATTACAACTTCGCCGTGCCGGGCGTCGTGCGCAACATGGGGCTGGTGTGCTTCGTCACGGCCGTCGGCGTCATCGCCGGGCCGGTTTTCTTCGAGAACTTCAAGCAGAAGGCGGTCGCCTACATGGTGCTGGGTTTCCTGACGATCACGCTGGGTGCGGCGCTGTGCGTGTTCTGCATCAAAGTGTTCGGCACGCCCAAGGCGCTCTGCATCGGCCTGCTCAACGGCGCTCTGACGAGCACGCCGGGACTGGCCGCGGCGCTTGAAGCGACGGGCGATCCGATCGCCTCCGTCGGCTACGGCATCGCCTATCCGTTCGGCGTCCTCGGCGTCGTCCTGTTCGTGCAGGTGCTGCCCAAGCTGCTGGGCACGAACATGGCCGAGGAGGTCAAGACGCTCACGGTGCAGAGCGACAAGCCGAAGAACCGCAAGCCCTTCGGCGTCGAGATCGATCCGCTGGGATTTTTCGCGTTCTCCGTCGCTGCCTTCACGGGCGCGCTGATCGGTTCCGTCAAGATCCCGCTGCCCGGCGGCGCTCATTTCAGCCTCGGCACTTCGGGCGGCCCGCTGCTCACCGGCCTGCTCGTCGGCTATTTCTATGACAGGGGCTTTGAGTGCTTCAAGTCGAACAAGGGCACGCTCAACGCCATGCGCGAGTTCGGCCTGGCGCTGTTCCTGCTTGGCGCCGGCACCGACGCCGGCAAGGGGTTTGTCGAAGTCGTGCAGAAATACGGCTGGGCCCTGTTCTTCCAGGGCGCGGCGATGACGCTGCTGCCGATGATCGTGCTCTTCGTGCTGGCCAAGGCGTTCTTCAAACTGAGCACGCTCAACGCGCTCGGCTCCATCTGCGGCGGCATGACCAGCACGCCCGCGCTCGGCACGCTGATCGCCGTGGCGGGCAGCGACGCGGTGACGACGGCCTACGCCGCCACCTATCCCGTCGCGCTGGTCTGCGTGGTGCTCAGTTCGCAGTTCATCGGCGTGCTGATGTAAAACTCAATACGGTCATAAAGCCGGCCCCGGCTCTGTTTTCGCGACAGAGCCGGGGCCGGCTTTTTATGCTCAGCTGTTTTCCTCGGGGCAACTGTCTGTGGCCGTCCCCAAGAACATTGTTTCTTTGCGAAGGATCGTATTATTCCGCCGGCACGACCTGCACCGACTGGATCACGGCTTCGCCGCGCCAGATGGCGACGCGGGCGCGGAGGACGCCTTCCTGTGCGGCTTTTTCAAGGGCGCGGCCGGTGTTTTCGCGCACGTAATAGCGGCGCATGTTGGTGCCGTAGTCAAGCTCGGCGGTCTGCCCCCTGCCGATGACCTGGCCCATGTACTTGACCCGGCCTTTCAGATACGGCTCACGGCCGGGCTGCTGCGAGGCATTGCTCGGCTTCCAGAGGCCGTCCGGGCCTTCTTCGAGCGTCACGAACCATTCGGAACGACGGCGCACTGCCTGTTCGTGCGTGCTGCCTTCGTCATGCTCGAACAGATTCACGGGCACGGTCTCGATCTCGAAGCTCAGCGCCACGTAGTCACCGCGGAAGAGGTCGCGCGGATCGACGGGACGCACGGCGAGCGTCACCTCCTGCCCGAGAAAGCTGATCAGAAACGGTTTCAGCGGCAGAGCCAGCAGGATCAGCAGTGGCAGCAGCGCGGCGAGCGCGTATTTCCAGAGCGGCTTATTCATCGCTTTTCTCCTTTCGGGCGCGGGACGAACGGCGCTCCCACCAGAAACCGAGGGCCAGACAGAGCGCGCCGAGACAGGCGAACGCGGCGGCCTTCGACATGAAGCCGAAGAAGTGATCGACAAAGTAGCGCAGCGCCAGGAGCACGAGGAAGACGGCCGCGAGCCGCGAGCCGCGCCAGAGGCGGAACAGCATCACGGCAGCCGTGAGAGCCGCCGCGCAGGCGGCCAGCAGCTGCTCGATGCGGTGGAACGCACGGGCGGCGGCGCCGGAAGCGACCGATTCGACGACGTGGAGATATCCGAACTCGTCCCACACTTCCGGCACAGAGAGAAGCAGGCCGATGCTGCCGGCCAGCAGACCGCCCCAGACGGCGAGCGAGGCTTTCCAGTCGCGGGCGCTGTCGGTGGAGAAGACGGCGAAGCAGAGGCCGCCGGCGGCCCAGAACAGCAGCAGCGCCGTGACGGGATCAGTGTGACGAAGAACCCGTGAAAAGCCGTAAAACAGCGTCAGGATCACCGAGACGTTGAACGCTGCGGCGCTCCTGATGACGCGCACGAGCAGCCATGAGGCCAGCAGCAGCAATCCGGGCAGGACGTCCCAGCGCAGAAGCAGGCCGACGGCGTCGCTGTCCCAGTACAGCACGTCCGTGCCGGCCATGAAAACGAACGTCAAAACCTGAAACAGCAGCGTCTGCGCCTTGTCGCGCAGCAGCAGCGCGCCGGGCAGGACGCCGGCTGCCCACCAGCCGAACGCCGTGGACCAGTGTCCGCCCTGATGGTACATCTGCGCCGTCAGGAAGATCCCCGCGCCGAACACGAACGATGCCAGCAAATGCAGCGCTTTCGACGTGCGCGGCAGCGGGCGCGCGCAAAAAGCCGATGAGCCCATGCAGAGCGCATAGACGCCGATGATGATCGCCGCACGCAGCTCACGAGGGATATCCCACCAGTTGGCGGCGATCGCGCACAGCGCCGCCAGTCCGAGCAGCAGGGCGCCGCCGCACAGCAGCGCCTGAGAAAAACTGCGCGTCTTCACGCCGTAGAGCGCACGGATCGAGCCGGCCTGCGCCTCGTCGATCAAACCGCCGCCGCGCCAGACGGCCAGTTCCT
>JAEEUD010000208.1 GCA_016286835.1 Pyramidobacter sp.
GTGCGGCGAATCAGCCGCCTGCTCAGCATCGCACCGGCGAACACGGCCGTGCTCGTGAGCGACAGTTCCGGCTTGTGCGACAGCTGGCGCTGGAGCTCCTTGTTCATCTCCACGCTGCTCCGCTCGGCCGCGCCGATGACGCGTTCCTGGAAGAACAAACGCACCGAGGGAGCGCTCGTCAGCGCGCCGACGCGAACGGCCTCCAGCGCCTTGTCATACGCGCTGAGCCGATCGAGATAGGTCTCAGTGAAATAATCTTCGACGATGCTGAGAAAGATCCTGTATTCTTTCTCAAAATCCTCGGAAATGGCCTGCTGAATGTCGCCGACGACGTTTTGCAGGTCCATCGCCACCTGAATGGCCCCGGTCAGACGGCTTTCGCTCAGCTTTTCGGAAAAAGCCTTGTCTGTCGCCGCCGTCAGCTTGCCGAGCATGTTCTCGCGCTTCCAGAGCAGCTCGTAGTCCTTCAAAAACGAGGCTTCGATCTCCGTCAGAAAGCGCTGGCGCGTCTCGGCGTCCTTCAGCAGCGTCGTTTCGCTGTACGCCACCACGTCTTTTTCATACTGCTGTACAGCCGTCGCGGGGACGCACAGCAACAACAGAAACAGGGTCAGCGTCAGAAAACGCAGTGTTTTTCCCGTCATTTCCGCGCCGCGCCTCCTTCTTCAAGTGATTTAATGTTCATCAACCTTTTAAGTCGTCCAGTTCGCACACCGTCGCGCCCGCGGCGACCATCTCCGCCAGAGCTTTCTCGCCGTCATCGGGAGCGACGTTCACGGCGCGGCAGCCGTCCTTGACGACGGCGACCGCGAAGCCTTCCTTGAGCGCGTCGAGCACCGTCGCCTTGACGCAGTAATCCGTCGCCAGGCCGCAGACGACCAAACGTTCGATGCCCGCGTCGTGAAGCACGGAAGCCGCCGGCGTACCGTCAAACGCGGAATAGGCGTCAGCCTCGGTTTTCGTGCCCTTGTCGAAGATCATCGCGTCAACGGGCAGTTCCAGCTCGGGATGGAACTCCGCGCCGGGCGTTTTCGCCACGCAGTGCACGGGCCACGGGCCGCCCTGCGCGGCAAAGCTGCAATGAGCGGCCGGATGCCAGTCACGGCTGGCCATCACCGGCCATCCCTGCTCGGCGGCCAGACCGATCAGTTCGTTGCAGACGGGCACGACCGCATCGCCCTCGGGCACGGCCAGCGCGCCGCCGCCGCAGAAATCGCGCTGCACATCGACGAGCAGAACAGCAGTTTTATCCATCAGAGAGCACCTCCGCATTGATTTTCCGGCTGGAAAAGACCGACGCCGGAGCGCAGTTAAATTTATCCTTCGTTCATATTATAACTCAACACAAAAGAGGTTTGTCGTGATACTATTAGGTAAAATTACGGAAAATGCGATTATTTTTTCACGAACCGATCGCGAAAAGGAGTTTTGCATGAGCACATTTGACGTTGTCGTAATCGGCGGCGGGCCGGCCGGCATGATGGCCGCCGCGCGCGCGGCGCAGTACGGCGCGAGGGTCGCCCTGCTGGAAAAGAACCGCGAGCTGGGGCGCAAGCTGATGATCACGGGCCGCGGACGCTGCAATTTCGCCCACGCGCAGGACGATCCCGAAAAACTTTCTCAGGAATACCGCAACGGCGGCGCGTTTCTGCTCCCCTCGCTGCAAAAGTTCGGCACGAAAGAGACGACGGCGTTTTTCCTGCGCCGCGGTCTTGTTTCCGTCGAGGAGCGCGGACGCCGTCTCTATCCCAAAGAAGGGCAGGACGCTGCCAGCGTCGTCAACTCGCTCTGGACGGCGCTGAAAGACGGCGGCGTGCACGTGCTGCGCGGGCTGGAAGTGATCTCGTTCGACCTGCTCGGCGGTCAGGTCCGCCGCGCCGTGACCTCCCGAGAGGAGATCGACGGGCGCGCGTTCATCGTCGCCACCGGCGGCCTCTCCTTCCCCAACACCGGCTCGACGGGCGACGGTTACCGCTGGGCGCGCAAGGCCGGACACACGATCGTGGAAACGCGTCCGGCACTGTGTCCCGTGAAGATCGCCGAACGCTTTGAAGACAGTATGCACGGGCTGAAGCTGAAAAACGTGCGCGTCACACTGCGCAAAAACGGCGAACAGCTCGACGAACGCTTCGGCGAGATGGATTTCACGCCGTTTGGCGTGAGCGGCGCGATCATCATGGACATGGCCTCGTCGATCGGTGACGCGCTGAAAAACGGCGGCGCGGCGACGCTCCACATCGACCTGAAACCGGCGCTGGAGCCGGAGCGCCTCGACGCCAGGATCGCACGAGACTTCGAGGAGTTCAGCGGCGACGCGCTCCGCTTTGCCGTGCGCAAGCTGCTGCCTCGCGAGATCATCCCTGCCGTGCTCATCCACGCCGGACTCGACATGGGCAAGCCGTGCGGTGAGACCACGCCGGAAGAGCGCTTGGCACTGCGAAACACGCTTAAGGACTTTTCCGTCACGCCGACGGAGCTGCTCGGCTTCCGCCACGCCATCATCACTGCCGGCGGCGTCAGCACCGATGAGATCGATCCTGAGACGATGCGCTCACGCCTGATCCCCAACCTCTACTTCGCCGGCGAAGTGCTTGACGTAGACGGCCCCACGGGCGGATACAACCTTCAGGAGTGCTGGAGCACCGGTTTCGCGGCCGGCAGCGCGGCGGCCGAAGCTCTGGGTTTTGCCGCGCCGTCCGACAGCGATATTGTAGAGCAAATGGAGCGCGCCCGCAACCGCCGTGACGAACAAAACCGCGAAGAGCGCGCCCGGGCCCGTCTTGAAAAAGAAGCGAACGAAGCTGAAGCCGCCGCCGAATCCGGCGACGAACAGGAAGAACGAGAGGAGTTCAGCGAAGACATGACGATCCAGACAGGACCGACCGACGACAGAGAGTTCTGCGGCTGGCGCGATCCCCGCAAAAAGGAAGCCGGAAGCGAAATCAGAGAAGGCAGCGAGCATAAAAACGAATTCCGCTCCGCGCGCCACTTCCGCGACGAGCGCCCCGAAAACGAACGCCGTCCGCGCCGCGAACGCGATTTCGACGACAGACCGAGATTCCGTGACGACAGACCGGGCGAAGAGTTCCGGCCCCGCCGCGAACGCAACTTCGACGACAGGCCAAGATCCCGCGACGACAGACCGGGCGGTGAGTTCCGTCCTCGCCGCGAGCGCGACTTCGATGACAGGCCGAGATCCCGCGACGAGCGGCCGAGCGGAGAGTTCAGGCCGCGCCGCGATCGCGATTTCGACGAACGTCCCGGGTTCCGCGACGACAGACCGGGCGGTGATTTCCGCCCACGCCGCGAACGCGATTTCGACGACAGGCCCCGCCGTGAGTTCCGCTCTGAGCGCGGGCCCCGCCCCGACAGCCGTGATTTCGACAGCGAACGCCGCTTACCGCGCGGCGAACGGTTCGGCGGTGAACGCGCGGGTTCGTTTGGCCGTGACAGGGCTGACCGCCCCGGGCGTGACGAGCGGCGCGATGGCGGCCGCTTTGAGCGCGACAGCCGCCGCGACGAGCGCGTATACGCCCCCAGGGGCGAGCGCCGCTTCGACGATCGCAGCGAGCGCCCATCACCCCGCTCTGAAGACGGCGGCACCGCGCGTCCACGACG
>JAEEUD010000209.1 GCA_016286835.1 Pyramidobacter sp.
GCGAACTGCGCGGCTGCATTGGTACGATCGCGCCCGTGACGCGTTCGATCGCCGAAGAGATCGCGCGCAATTCCGTGAGCGCCGGTACTCAGGACCCGCGCTTTGAGCCGGTAACGGAAGAAGAGCTGCCGTATCTGGTGTACGATGTGGATGTGCTTTCTCCGGCCGAGCGGAGCGATCGTGACCATCTTGATCCCAAGCGGTACGGCGTGATCGTCAGCAGCGGTGCAAAACGCGGTCTGCTGCTGCCCAACCTTGAAGGCGTCGACACCGTCGAACAGCAACTTGATATTGCGCTTCGCAAGGCAGGGATCGGACCGGGCGAATTGTACTTCATCGAGCGCTTTGAGGTGGTGCGTCACCTATGACGCGCTGTGAGCTCTGTTTCCACCGTTGCGCGCTTGAAGAGGGGCAGAGAGGGCTTTGCCGCGCGCGCAGCTGCAAAAACGGACAGATCGTCTGTGATAATTATGGACTGATCACGTCTGCTGCGCTTGACCCGATCGAGAAGAAACCATTGCGCCGTTTCTGGCCCGGAAAATATGTGCTCTCGTTGGGAAGTTTCGGCTGCAATTTGCGCTGTCCGTTTTGCCAGAACAGTGACATTTCCATGAGCGACGGGGAGAACATGCGGTTGTTTAGAGCGACGCCCGAGCAGATCGCGCGTAAGGCCTGGGAACTGACGTCTGAAGGAAATATCGGCGTCGCTTACACCTACAACGAGCCGACTGTCGGTTATGAGTTCGTGTACGATTGTGCCCGAGCGGTGCATGAGCTGGGACTGAAAAACGTGCTCGTCACCAACGGATCATTGCTGCGCGAGCCTCTTGAGCGGCTTCTGCCGTACATTGATGCGATGAATGTGGATCTGAAGGGGTTTACTTCTGATTATTACCGCTGGCTGGGCGGCGATCTGGAAACGGTTATGGATTTCATTCGAGTATCCGTGCGGGCGGGGTGTCATGTCGAAGTGACGACGCTGATCGTGCCAGGCAAAAACGACCGTGAGGATGAGATCGTAGCGCTTTCGTCATGGCTGGCTGACCTCGATCCGGTAATACCGTTGCACGTGTCGCGGTATTTCCCGCGTTACCGCTTCCGGGAAGAGGCAACGCCCGTGGAGACGGTCTATCGTCTAGCTGCTGTGGCACGGCAATATTTGAAATATGTTTATGAGGGAAACTGCTGAACGTGTTATATGAATGATATTTTTATTAAGCATGTCGTTTTTAAGAAATGGTTGCTTGTGTTAGGGTATTTTGAGGCGAAAAGTCCTTTTTCTGTCTGTTTCAGCATGTACATTTTTAAAAGAGCATGATATACTTTCCCCGTCGTTTTGATAACGGCGGGGTTTTTGTTTTTCACGTTCTTTGGGTAACGTCACGATCAGGGAGGGTATAAAATGGATGAGGGCGTAGCGCGTCCGGCGGATATCTTCGGGATTCACGTGTTCGACAAGGCAGCGATGAAAGAACGCCTGCCCGAAAACGTGTACAGACAGCTGATGACTGCCGTCACCGGTGACGGTAAACTCGACAGCTCGATCGCGGATTTTGTCGCCGCGGCGATGAAGGAATGGGCTCTTTCCAAGGGGGCGACACACTATGCGCATTGGTTCCAGCCCCGTACCGAGGTGACTGCCGAGCGGCATATCGCCTTTTTGAACCTTGACGGCGAAGGAAATCCTATCCAGTCTTTCAACGGATCGGAACTTGTCCGCAGTGAACCTGACGCTTCCTCGTTCCCCTCTGGAGGCATGAGAAACACGTTCGAAGCGCGCGGCTACTGTACCTGGGACCCGTCCAGTCCGGCCTTCATCATTCTCAGCCATAAAGGCGGCACGCTTTGTATCCCTTCGGTGTTCATCTCTTTCGACGGCACGCCGCTCGATATGAAAACGCCGCTGCTCAAGAGCATCAACGTCATACAGGAAAAGACCATGCGTCTGCTCAAACTGTTTGGCAACCGTACCGTGCGTTCCGTCGATGTGACGATTGGTGCGGAACAGGAATACTTCCTCGTTGACGAAGAAAAAGCACGCAAGCGCCCCGATATCGAACTGTGCAGCCGAACGCTGATCGGTGCACCGTCGCCTAAGGCGCAGACGGTGGAGGCCCACTACTTCGGCGCGATCCATCCCCGCGTGCTTGCCTATATGGAGGACGTAGAGCGCGACATGTATCGCCTCGGTCAGATCATGAACACTCGTCACAACGAAGTGGCTCCCGGCCAGTTCGAGTTTGCGCCGGTCCTTGCCGAAGCCAACCGCGGTTGTGATCAGAATCAGATGCTCATGGAAGTGATGCGCAAGATGGCCCGTCGCCATCACTTCCAGTTGCTACTGCACGAAAAACCGTTCGCCAGCGTCAACGGCAGCGGCAAACATCTCAACGTTTCGTTGCGCGACAGCGAAGGGCGCAACCTGCTCAAAGCGACGAGCAACCCGCGGCGCAACATCCAGTTCCTGTCGTTTATCGCTTCGTTCCTGATGGGCGTGGCCCGTCATGGCGGCTTGCTGCGCGCCTGCGTGGCCTCGGCTGGCAACAGTCACAGACTTGGTGGCAACGAGGCGCCGCCTGCTGTCATGAGCGTTTTTGTCGGTTCCCTGCTTGACCATGCCATCTCGAATATCGCCAAAGGTCTGACCGAGGATATTTCCGCGAGAGAGCTCATAGATACCGGCCTCAACCGCCTGCCGAACATCTCGCGCGACATGGGCGACCGCAACCGTACCTCACCGATCGCCTTTACCGGTAACAAGTGGGAATTCCGCGCTGTCGGTGCTCCGCAGGCGCTCGGCGGACCGCTTGCGATCCTGCTGGCCATTTGGGCCGAAGGCATCGACCGTTTCAGTTCAGCGCTTGAATCCCGCGTCGTTGCCGGAGCTGATGTGGCCGATGCCGCGCTCGCAGTCATAAAGGATGCCTGGGAGGAATCTGAGGCTGTTCGCTTTGAGGGCAACGGCTACGAGCCCGCCTGGATCGAAGAGGCAAAGCGCCGCGGCCTGCCTGTGTGCAAAAACACAGTGGAAGCGCTCGATCAGTATCTAATCCGCGAACATCGCGAACTTCTGACCGGTCTCGGCATTATGACTGAACGCGAGATTGAGGCGTACCACGAAGTTCGTCTTGAGCAGTACAGCGAGACCGTTGAAACGGAACTGGGCGTTCTGCGCATGATGATGTACGACGGCGTGTTGCCGGCAATCACCAAGCAGATTGCCCGAGAGGCAAAAACGTTCGCGGCCCTGCCTGAGTGTGCGCGCGTTTCGGCAGCATCGTGGGAAAGGAACATAACCCGTCTGACGAAATACAAGTGCGGCATCCTTGAAAATGTCGAACAGCTCGAGAACATTCTCTCCTCGCTCCGAGGCAAGTCTACACGAGACAAGGCAAATCTCCTTGCAGACGAAGGTTCGTCGGTCATGGCGGAAATCCGCCGTCTCAGCGACGAGGTCGAACCGCTTGTTGCTGCTGAACTTTGGCCGTATCCCAGCTATACCGATCTGTTCAAGATTGAGGATTTTCAGCAGTAGTGCGTCGCTCGTCGGCAGACACACCACACATCACGCAAAAAGCGTCCCGCTCTCCATTATTGGGGAGC
>JAEEUD010000210.1 GCA_016286835.1 Pyramidobacter sp.
ACGCAGTTCAACTGGGCTGCTTCCGGCTACAAGCCCGATTTTGCCACTGACATCAGCTACAACCCCGAAAAGGCCAAGGAGTACGTGGCTAAGTGCAACGGCAACACCAAGCTGCAGATCATGGTCAATACCACCAGCGAAGTTTACAAGGACGAGGCCGAGGTCATCCAGGAGCAGTGCCGCAAGGTCGGCATCGACATCGAGATCTGGGAAGTCGACGGCGCCGGTCTTTCCGCTAACTCGCGCTACCGTTCGCCCAAGCATCAGGCCCTGATCTACGCCATCAGCTACGGCATGTACAACAGCGACATCGCCCGCACGCTTGGTGTCGACAGCAACGCCAACAAGGGCATCGTCAACGACGCGCGCATCACCGAGCTTCTGAACGAAGGCGTGCGCACGCTCGATCCGGAAAAGGTCAAGGCCATCTACGGCGAGATCCAGGACATCGTCCACGACAAGGCCTACTACCTGCCGCTGTTCTACCGCAGCAAGATGCTCGTCTGGCGCAAGGGCTTCAAGGGCGTCACTCCCGATCCCCTCAGCCGCACCAACTTCCGCTACGCCTATATGGAGGAGTAGTCCCAGACCGGAGGGCATGTCCCGATCTAACAGAATAGCTTCGTAAAAAACAAGCGGGGGCTTTTCGCGATCGTTCAGTCAAGCCCCCGCTTTTTTGAAAGACATTTTTTCGATACGGCGGTGAATCTCACACCATGCAAAGATACATCTTCAAAAGGATCTTAATGCTGATCCCCGTCATCCTCGGAGTGTCGTTCCTCGTCTTTGTGATGATGGACCTGGCGCCGGGCAACATGATCGACATGATCAGCGGCGATATGACCGAGCAGGAAGTGGCGAAGCTGTACCACGAGTACGGCTACGACCGCACTGTTTTTTACCGGTATTATCATTACATGAAAGGCCTGCTGCGCGGCGACCTGGGCTACTCGCCCGTGTACCGTCAGGAAGTGTGGAAGCTGTACATGCAGCGTCTGCCTTCCACGATCAAGCTGGCCGGCGCTTCGATCATCGTCTGCATCGTGCTTTCCATCCCGCTGGGCATCAAGTCGGCCACACGGCGCGGCTCGCTGACCGACAACACCTGTTCGGTGCTGGCGATCCTCGGCTTGTCGATGCCGAACTTCTGGCTGGGACTGATGCTGATGGTCTACTTCGGCCTCAAACTGCACTGGCTGCCCTCCAGCGGTGACACGGAAGGCATCAAAAGCCTGATCCTGCCGGCGTTTACGATCGGTACCGGACTGATGGCCACACTGATGCGTACGACGCGGTCGAGTATGCTCGACGTTTTGCGTCAGGACTACCTGCGTACGGCGCGCTCCAAGGGAGTGCCTGAAAAAGTCGTCATCAACAAGCACGCGCTGCGCAACGCGTTGATCCCCATCATCACTGTCATCGGCAACCAGATGGGGCACAGCCTGGGCGGCGCCGTGGTGACGGAGAACGTGTTCTCGTGGCCGGGCGTTGGACGTATGCTGATCGACGCCATCCGCCAGCGCGACACGAATACCGTCACGGGCTGCCTGATCATGACGACGATCATGATCAGTGTCATCATGCTGATCGTTGATATCGTCTATGCCTACGCCGATCCGCGTCTGAAAGCGCAGTACGCCGCTCCGCGCAAGATCGCCGCGCCCAAAAAGGAAGGAGGCGCCTCCGCATGAGCGAGATGTCGGTTTCACGCAAATACCGCAAGCGCAGCCATGCCGCCGAGATCTGGCGCAACTTCCGCAAGAACAAGGGCGCGATGCTGGGGCTGTTCATCCTCCTCATCATCTTTGCCATTGCGTTGACGATCGAGTTCTGGATCGACAAGGACCTTGTCATCGGTCAGCATGTGGCGCAACGTCTCAAGCCGCCCAGCTGGCAGCACCTGTTCGGCACTGACGACAAGGGCCGCGAAATGTTCTGGCGCGTGCTCTACGCCTCGCGCTATTCCATTGCCATCGGCTTCGTCGCCGTCATCGTCTCGCTGCTTGTCGGCGTGCCTCTGGGCGCGATCGCCGGGTACTACGGCGGCCGCACGGAGACCCTGATCATGCGCGTGGCCGACGTGTTCTCGGCGATTCCCTCGATCCTCATGGCGGTCGTCGTCGTCTCGGTGCTCGGAAACGGCACGCTCAACCTGATGATCGCCGTCGGCATATCTTCGGTGCCGAACTTTGTGCGAACGACGCGCGCCGCCGTGCTGACGGTGCGCAACGAGGAATACATTGAGGCGGCCCGCGCGCTGGGCAAGACTAATCTCTACATCATCTTCAATCACGTGCTGCCCAACTGTCTGTCGCCGATTCTCGTGCTCACCACCCTGCGCGTTGCCTCGGCGATCATCACGGCGTCGAGCCTCAGCTTTTTGGGCCTCGGTATCTCACCGCCTACGCCCGAGTGGGGCGCTCTGCTTAACGCGGGCAAGCAGTTCATCCGCCGTTACAGCTATCTGACGCTGTTCCCCGGGCTGGCGATCATGATCACTGTGCTTTCGTTCAACATGGTCGGCGACGGCCTGCGCGACGCCATGGACCCCAAACTGAAGAGATAAGGAGGCGCGACTCATGACTGAAAAAATCAATACAACGGCCGCGCCCGAAGAGGACCTGATCCTCGATATCCGCGACCTGACGGTGCATTATGTGCTGGAAGACGACTGCGTCGAAGCCGTCAACGATATCTCCATCCAGCTGAAACGAGGCCGTATCCTCGGCCTTGTCGGCGAGACCGGCGCGGGCAAGACGAGCACGGCACTGTCGATCCAGAATCTGATCCCCTCGCCGCCCGGCGTGATCAAGAGCGGCTCTGTAATGCTGAACGGACGCGACACGCTGAAAATGAGCGTGAAAGAACTGGAAGCCATTCGCGGCAAGGACGTGGCAATGATCTTCCAAGACCCGATGACCAGCCTTAACCCCGTCTTCACCGTGGGCGATCAGATCGCGGAGACGATCAGGCTGCACGAAAACTGCTCCGAACGCGAAGCTCTGGAGCGCGCGGGCGATATGCTCGAACTGGTGCGCATCCCGCGCGAGCGTGCCGTCGAATATCCCCACCAGTTCTCCGGCGGCATGAAGCAGCGCGTCGCCATCGCCATTGCCCTGGCCTGCAATCCCCATCTGCTGCTGGCCGATGAACCGACGACGGCTCTTGACGTGACGATCCAGGCGCAGGTGCTCGACATGATGCTGCGTCTCAAGAAACAGCTTGGCACGTCGATGATCTTCATCACGCACGACCTCGGCATCGTCGCCGAGATCTGCGACGAAGTGGCCGTGATGTACGCCGGCCGCATCATCGAGCGCGGCACGCTGGAAGAGGTCTTCAACCACACCAGACACCCCTACACGGAAGGCCTGTTCAACTCGATCCCCGACATCAGCAACCGCAAGTCCGCGCTCCAGCCTATCCCCGGTCTCATGCCTGATCCCACGAAACTGCCGAAGGGCTGCGCGTTTGCGCCCCGCTGCCCGTACCGGCGCCCCGATTGCATCGATACACCTCAGCAGGAACGCATGTTCAGCGCCACCCACGGCGTCCGCTGCTCGGCCTATGCCGATCCCTCG
>JAEEUD010000211.1 GCA_016286835.1 Pyramidobacter sp.
CCCCCGAGTGGCTTGAAAGCGCTCTGCGCGACGCGAAGGCAGCCAACGAAAAGACAGCGAAGTAAGGACCGCTCCGGCATGGATTTATGCGGCCGGCTGAGCCGGATGCTTGCCAGCATCAGCGTCTGGCTTGGCGGTTTTCTTCTGCTGCTCAACGTCGGCGACGTGATCATGGGCGTGACGCTGCGCTATTTTGGCGGAGCCGCGCCCATTTGGACGGAAGAGCTGGCGCGGTTTTCGATGGTATGGATGGTGCTCATCGGTGCGGCCGCGGCGTTTTATAACGGCGATCAGATGTCGATCGACTTCGTCGTCATGAAACTGCCTCCGCGGGGAAAGGCGTTCTGCCGCGTCCTGTCAGTCGCCGTACGCTTTGTCGTGCTCGCGGCGCTCGTGTGGTTCGGCGCCCGCAACGTGATGGGGAGCTGGAAGATGAAGACGATGGCCCTGGGCGTGCCCAAGTCGATCCCGCTGATGGCCGTGCCGATCGGCATGGGCCTGCTGCTGGCGACGATCCTGTTCAAGACGACCGCACCGAAAGAGGGGGAGCGCAAGTGAACGGTTTTGTGCTTCTGCTCATCTTTTTCGCGATGATGCTGCTAGGTGTGCCGCTTTACGCCTCGCTGACGATGGCCGGGCTGCTGGGCATCGTCGGGACGGGGAACCTGGGGTTGCTGCGCATCATCCCGCAGCAGTTCTTCGGCGGCATGGACTCGTTTTCGCTGATGGCGATCCCTTTTTTCATCTTCACGGGTTCGCTGATGAACCGCGCCGGCCTCACCGACCGGCTGATCGACTTCTCGCGCCTCCTCGTCGGTTCCGTGCGCGGCGGCCTGGGCTATGTCAACGTGGTCGCCAGCGTCATCTTCGCCGGCGTCAACGGCAGCGCCGCGGCCGATGCTTCGGCGCTCGGTTCGCTGCTCATCCCGGCGATGGTGAAGGAGGGCTTTCCCGCTTCGTATGCCGCGGGCATCACGGCAGGAAGCTCGCTGATCGGGCCGATCATCCCGCCCAGCATCTTCATGATCATCTACGCTTCGATGACGAACACGTCGATCGGCGGACTGTTCGCTGCCGGACTGATCCCCGGCGTCGTGCTGGGCACGGCGTTCATGATCATGAACTGGCATTACGTGAGGAAATACGACGTGCCCCGCACGAACGTGGCCGAGGTGCGCGCACGCGCCGGGAAGATCGTCATCCGCTCCGTGATGGCCCTGCTGGCGCCGTGCATCATCATGTGCGGCATCATGACGGGGCTGGTTACGCCCACCGAATCCGGCGCACTGGCATCGCTTTACTGTGTGGTCGTGGGCGTTCTGGTCACGCGTCAGCTGACGCTGCGCGGCTTTGCCCTGGCTGTGGCCGAGACGGTGCGCACCTCGAGCGCGATCTTTCTGATCATGGGCGCGGCGTCGGTCGTCGGGTGGTATCTCAAGTACGAACGCGTCACCCAGGCTTTCGGCAATCTCATCATCGGCGCGGGACTGCTTGCGCACCCGTGGCTGCTGATGGTCGTGCTCAGCCTGATCATCTTTGTCATCGGCATGTTCATGGAGGAGATCTCCGTGCTCACGCTGCTCACGCCCGTGTTCGCACCGCTGGCGGCGAAGGCCGGCATCGATCCGCTGCACTTCGGCGTGGTCATGACGCTCAACGTCACCATCGCCCTGATCACACCGCCTGTGGGCGCGTGCAACTATATCGTCGCGGCCGTGGGCAGGGTGCCTCTGGGCGAGATGTTCCGCAAGATCTGGCCGTTCGTCTTCGTGGCGTTCGCCGTGCTGGCCGTTGTCATCTCGTTCCCGTTCTGTACGACGTACGTCCCGAGGCTGATGAACCTGTAGGCCCACGTTCATAATTGCGTTACGACAGGCCCGTCCTGCGCGGCGGGTCTGTTTTTTCGCGCCGGGTGACGAGCGGCGAAAGCGAGTAAACAAAAATATAATTTGGGGCTGGTAATAAACTCGAAGTTGATTTATAATAGGCCCCACTCACACAGGAGGTGGAGAGTTTTGACTCACGCGATCGAAGTAAAGGACCTTCACAAGTCATTTGGCTCTCTCGACGTGCTCAGGGGCGTTTCGCTCACCGTCGACGAGGGAGAAGTCATCAGCGTCATCGGCCCCAGCGGCTCCGGCAAGAGCACGCTGGCGCGCTGCATCGCCCGTCTTGAGGACATCAACGCGGGCGAGATCTACGTATACGGGCACCGCATGGACAGTGAAAAAATGTCGAACGCCAAGGAGTCCGAGCTGATCGGCATGATCTTCCAGCAGTTCAACCTGTTCCCGCATCTGAACGTTCTGGAAAACGTCGTCATGGCTCAGATGAAAGTGCGCGGACGCTCACGTGCCGAGGCCGAGAAGTATGCCCGAGAGCTGCTCGACAAGGTCGGTCTGGCAGACAAGGTCGATTCGATGCCGGCGCAGCTTTCCGGCGGCCAGCAGCAGCGCGTCGCCATCGCCCGTGCGCTGGCGCTCGACCCGAAAGTGATGCTCTTTGACGAGCCCACGAGCGCGCTCGATCCCGAGCTCGTCGGCGACGTTCTCAATGTCATCGCCGACCTTGCCCGCAGCGGCATGACCATGCTCATCATCACGCACGAAATGCTGTTTGCCAAGGAAGTTTCCGACCGCGTGCTCTTCATGGCCGACGGACACATCATCGAGCAGGGCACGCCGGATGACATCTTTGTCCATCCGAGCAAGGAACGCACCCGCGTGTTTTTGCAGCGTGTGCTTTCACATTACGGCGCAGCCGCGCCGGCGGGGGAGGGAGAATAAATGGAACTTGATTTTTCTGTGCTGATCCCGTACTTCCACATGTTCTGGAAGGGCGTCTGCGTCACCATTCAGGCATCCGCGCTCGGCGTGCTGTTCGGTTCGGCGCTCGGCATCTTCATCGGCGCGTTCCGCGTCATGCCCTTCAAACCGCTTCGCTGGCTGATGGCGACTTACATCTACGTGCTGCGCGGTACACCGCTGATGATTCAGCTCTTCCTTATCTATTTCGGACTGCCCGCGCTCGGCATCAACCTTGAGGCGTTTACCGCCGGCATCATCGGCATCGGCATCAACTCCTCCGGCTACGTCGGCGAGATCGTCCGCGGCGGCATCGAAGGCGTCGCTAAGGGGCAGTGGGAAGCATCGAAGATGCTCGGCCTTTCGTACTGGCAGACGATGAAGATCATCATCCTGCCCCAGGCCATCCGCCACATGCTGCCCGCCATCGGCAACGAGTTCGTCACGCTCATCAAGGAGTCGTCGCTGCTTTCCGTGCTCGCTATCAGTGATTTGACCATGGTCGGTCAGCAGGTACGCAGCGTCACCTATGCCTCGTTCGAGACGTTCATCTTCGTCGCCCTTGTCTACCTGTTCCTCACCAGCGTCACAAGCGGCGCCCTGCAGCTGCTCGAAAGCCGCTGGAAGGTTAAGTAGCCGAAAAGACAAATTCAAAGCCGACTTTAGAGGCACAATGACATAAGGATGCGGTGGACAGAGATAAAGAGCCTCTGTCCACCGCGTTTTTTGCTTTGCCCGAGGATAGCTAAATGGATCAAC
>JAEEUD010000212.1 GCA_016286835.1 Pyramidobacter sp.
AGCGCCCTGCCAGTATCTGAAAAAACAGGCTCCCACGTTCAAAAGCGCGGGAGCCTGTTCGTTCTGAAACGGTTATTTCTTTTGCCCGCACCGCCCGCACTTGTCACAGCAGGAGCAGCTGTGACCGTGGTTCTTCAGCAGAGCGCGGACAGGGAAAAAGACGATCAGGAGCACGCACAGCCCGGCGATCGCTGTCGGCAGATTCATAGCGCTAGCTCCTCTGCGGCCACAGCAGAGCGCCCAGCATCAGAGCGGCCATCGCCCAGGCGGTGCCGGTGAAGGCGGTAAATCCGGCGCCCGTCGCCCACAGGCCCAGCTGATAGATCATGAACGCCACGTAATAGGCGAACGCGCACATGTAGAACACGGCAAAGCACGTCCAGCCGCCGTTGTTCATCTCGCGGCGGATCGCGCCGACGGCAGCAAAGCAGGGCGCGCAGAGCAGGTTGAAGGCCATGAACGAGAAGGCCGACAGCGCCGTGAAATGCGTGGCGATCGGGGCCAGCTTGTCGAACTCGCCGCCCTCCACCAGCTCCATCGCGTCGCCGGCCACGCCGTAGAGCACGCCGAACACGGCGACGACCTCTTCCTTGGCGACAAGCCCCATGACCGTGGCCACGACCGAAGGCCAGTTGCCGAAGCCCAGCGGAGCGAACAGCGGCGCGATCTTGCTGCCGAGCGCGGCCAGCATCGAGGCATCGATGCTCTCGACCATGACGAGCGAGCCGTTCTCGATCGCGAAATTGCTGGCGAACCAGATGAGGATCGCCGAGAGAAGGATGATCGAGCCGGCACGTTTGATGAAGCTCCAGCCGCGTTCCCACGTGCTGCGCAGCACGTTCGTCGCCGAGGGCACGTGATACGCCGGCAGCTCCATCACGAACGGAGCGGGATCGCCGCGGAACGGACGCGTCTTCTTGAGGATGATGCCGCTGACGATGACCGCGGCCACACCGAGGAAATAGGCCGAGGGAGCCACCCACGACTGACCGGGGAAGATCGCGCCGGCGATCAGGGCAATGATGGGCATCTTCGCGCCGCAGGGAATGAACGTGGTGGTCATGATCGTCATGCGGCGGTCGCGCTCGTTCTCGATCGTACGGCTGGCCATGATGCCCGGCACGCCGCAGCCGGAAGCGATGAGCATGGGGATAAAGCTCTTGCCCGAGAGGCCGAAACGGCGGAAGACGCGGTCCATGATGAAGGCGACGCGCGCCATGTAGCCGACATCTTCGAGGATGGCGAGCATGAAGAACAGCACGATCATCTGCGGCACGAAGCCGATCACCGCACCCACGCCGCCGACGATGCCGTCGACGATCAGCCCCTGCATCCACGGCGCCACGCTGAGACTTTCCAGCCACGCGCCGATACCGCCCTGAGCCCACTCCCCGACGATCACGTCGTTGGTATAGTCGGTCATCCACGTTCCCACAGTCGTGATGGCGATGTAGTACACGCCCCACATGACGAGCGCGAAGATGGGCAGGCCCAGCACACGGTTGGTGACGATACGGTCGATCTTGTCCGAAGTGGTGCCGCCGCTCCGGTCAGCCTTGACGACACAGCGCTCCATCACCTTGGCGATCGCGGCGTAGCGCTGGTTGGTGACGATGCTCTCGGCGTCATCGTCGAGAGCGTTCTCACAGTCCTTGATGTGGCTGTCGATGTGCGCCCACAGGTCATCCGGAAGCGCCAGCGTTTCGCGCACCTGCGCGTCGCGCTCGAACAGCTTGACGGCGTACCAGCGCAGGGCGGCCTTCGGTACACGGTCCTCGATCGACTCCTCGATGTGGGCAATGGTGTGCTCAACTTCTCCCTGGAAGACGTGCGGCGCCTCGCCGTTCGTCCCCTCCTGCGCCGCACGGATGGCCGCCTCGGCGACAGCCATCGAGCCCTCGCCCTTCAGCGCCGAAGTCTCGATCACCGGAACGCCGAGCTCGGCCGACAGTTTCGCCGTGTCGATGCGGTCGCCGTTTTTACGCACTACGTCGATCATGTTGAGCGCGACCACCATCGGCAGGCCCAGTTCGGTCAGCTGCGTGGTGAGATAAAGGTTGCGCTCCAGGTTGCTGGCATCGACGATGTTGATGATCGCGTCGGGCTTGTCGTTCACCAGATAGGTCCTGGTGATGCGCTCCTCGAGCGTGTAGGGCGACAGCGAGTAGATGCCGGGAAGGTCCTGGATGACCGCGTCGTGTCCGCGCAGGGTGCCTTCTTTTTTCTCGACGGTGACGCCCGGCCAGTTGCCGACGTACTGGGAACTGCCGGTCAGGTCGTTGAACATAGTTGTCTTGCCGCAGTTGGGATTGCCGGCAAGAGCGAGTTTTACAGTCATTTTGCGTCTCTCCTTTGATTTGTTAAAGTCAACTTACGCACATTCTGGGCGCGATCACTCTTCCACTTCGATCAGTTCGCAGTCGTCCCGACGCAGCGAAAGCTCGTAGCCGCGCAGCGTCAGCTCCATCGGATCGCCCAACGGGGCCACCTTGCGCACGTAGACCTGCACGCCTTTGGTGATGCCCATGTCCATGATGCGGCGCTTCAGCGCGCCCTCGCCGTGGATGCGTTTGACCGTGACCGTATCGCCGATCGCGGCGTCTTTCAGCGTTCTCATGAAAAATGCCTCCCATAAGTTATATAAAACTAAACCATGACACGACAGGCCATGTCCTTGCTGAGAGCCACACGGCTCTCCTTGACCTGTACGATCAGATTGCCCGCGAGCTCAGACACCACCGTCACTTTTTCGCCGACGACAAATCCGAGTTCGGCCAGATGCTGGCGCACTTCGTCGCGTCCGGAGATCTTTTTGATGAAAGCGACCTCCCCGGCACGGCACATCGTCAAAGGCAGCACGAGCACACCTCCCTCCTCGCTCCGTCCGGTATGCTGCGTCCGCCGGACGAATCTGAGCGACTCCGCCAAGTTAATTAGTAATAACTAATTTTGCTCATAGTTTATCACTTCGTGTCGATCTGTCAACCGTGAAATGATTCCTTATTTCTATGTACAATCGCGGGCAAAACTTTTTCCGTGGTACAATTCAAAGCAAGAAAAAAGCGCCCCAGCATTGAAAACCTGCCGGGCGCAGACAAACATTCGAAAGGACTGAAACGTGATGACGCGACTGATCTCGCGGCGAAAACTGGAATTTCTCGAAGAGGAGCTGGCCGTCTGGCGCAGCGGCGGATTGATCGACGAGGCACAGGCCGACTCGATCCGTGCGCTCTACGGCGTGAAGACGCGCAGTTTTTCTCAGGCGCTGCTGTGCGGCGGCGCTCTGCTGCTCGGACTGGCGGCGCTGTGCGCGATCGCCGCCAACTGGTGGGACATCCCGCGCGAGCTGCGTGCGGCGATCATCATCGGCGTCTATGCGCTCTGCATGGGCGCAGCGGCTTTTTGCGCGCGCCCGCTGCCGCGCACGTCGAAAGCGCTGCATCTGTTGGCATCGTTCGTCTTCGGCGCGGGGATCTTCCTGACGGCGCAGATGTACCACCAAGGCGGACACTGGTCCACGGCGTTCGGCTGGTGGGCAGCCGGCGTCC
>JAEEUD010000213.1 GCA_016286835.1 Pyramidobacter sp.
GGCGGGATAAAAGAAAGCGGTTATGATGCGCCAAGCATTATAGCAACCGAGATTGGCACTACGGCTTATGGATATGCTACGTTAGGCGGGGCCATTTCAGCAGAAGGAGGGGGCGCTACAGCTTTTGGCAGCGCTACGATGGGCGGAAAGATAGCAGCCGGAGTCGGTGGAGGGCCGAACGATAAGGAAGGCGCTACAGCCTTTGGACGTGCTTATGGAGCAAAAGGTCAAATATTAGCAACGGAAACGGGAGCTACAGCCTTTGGTGCCGCCAGTGACGGTGCCATTAAAGCAGAAGAGTGGGGCGCAACGGCCTTTGGACGCACTTATAACAACGGGATCATTTCCGCAAGCGGAAAAGGCGCTGCAGCGTTTGGCTATGCTGAAAAAGAAGGAAGCATTTCTGCTGGCGCCGAAGGTGCTACAGCATTTGGCTATGCGTCTGGCAAAGACAGTAAAATCACGGCCAGCGGTCGTGCTTCCACAGCGTTTGGCCTTTCTTCCCAAGCGATGGCGGAAAACTCTCTCGCGGCCTTAGGCGGCATCGTTGAAACAGGTGCCAATAATTCTGCTGCCGTCGGCAAGGGTGCAAAGGTGACCGTGGCGGATACGGTGGCGCTCGGCAGCGGCTCGGTAGCGGGCCGGATGGCAGGCGGGACAGATGCCTACAAGAGAGGAAGCAGTACAGGAAGCGCGTGGATCTCTACAGCCAACGCCATTGCGGTAGGCAATGTCGACAGCGATGACGATTCAAAGAGCATCACCCGCCAGATCACCGGCGTGGCGGCAGGTTCATCAGACACGGATGCCGTCAACGTGGCCCAGCTGAAAGCGGCTGTAAGCGACGCCAGGTATGAACCGGGCGTAGATTTCACAGTCGACTCCGATAAAAAGCTGCAGCTGAAAAAGGACGGCAAGGTCGCGGCAAACGATCAGGGCGTCGTCACCGGCAGCACGGTCTATCAGGCGCTGCAGGGCAAAGCGGATAAGGCCACGACTTTGGCCGGGTACGGCATTGCCGATGCCTACACGAAGGAAGAAACCGGCAATGCCATCAGTTCTGCCGTGAAAAACAAAGCCGACAAGGCCACGACTTTGGCTGGGTACGGTATTACGGACGGCGTGACGAAGTCCGAGTTTAAAGCCGTCACCGGTGACGTTTCCGGGCTGGAAATGCGCGTTTCGGCAAACGAATCCGCTATCAAGCAGAACACCAAAGACATCGGCGAGCATAGCAAAGCACTGGCCAAGCTGGACATTAAACTGAACACCGATAAAGTCTCCATCGGAAAAGGCAGTTCCGCGACCGGCAAAAGATCCATCGCGATCGGCTACGGCAACAAAGTGACCGGCGACTACAGCGGCGCTTTCGGCGATCCGAACAGCGTCTCCGGTTCCGGCTCGTACGCAGTCGGCAACGACAATACCGTTGGTGGGAACAACACGTTCGTCTTCGGCAGCGGTGTCACGGCAAACGTTGACGACGCCGTGGTGCTGGGGAACAAATCGCAGGCCGTAGCCGGCGCCGTCTCCGTCGGCGCACCGGGAAAGGAACGCCGGATCACGAACGTTGCCAACGGCACGGTCGCGAAGGACAGCACAGACGCAGTCAACGGAGGGCAGTTGTGGGACCTTGAGCAGAAGATCAACACCGGCGGTGCGGGCCTTCAGGAGCTGGACCGCAAGCTGACGCGCGACATCCGTGAAGCCGGCAGCCGCGCCGCCGCTCTGGCCGGGCTGCATCCGCTGCCCTACGACGAGGACGCGCCCACCACGTTCAACGTGGCAGTCGGCAGCTACCGCGGCGACACGAGCGTGGCCGTGGGCATGGCGCATCACTTCAGCCGCGATACCCTGTTCAGTCTGGGCGGCACTATCGGTTCGCGTCCGATGTTCAATGCCGGCATGGCCCTTCGCCTGGGCCGCTACGACGAGCAGGTCGTCGAGACGCGCAAACGCAGGCGCAAAGAGACGGCTGAGAAGAACCGTCTGCTTGGAGAGTTGTCGGCGCAGAACGCGCAGCTGGACGAGATGAAGCGCGACCGCCAGGATCTGAAAGCGGAACTGGCGCAGGTGAAGCGTGAGCGCGACCGGGACCGTGCTGAGCTGGAAGAGCTGCGCCGCCGCATGGAGATGCTGGAAAAGCGTCTTTCCCAGCCCGCCCCCTCCGCGCGCCGCCGCGGAAAAAAGTAGCGCCGAGCGACGTTTCTGAGTTCGATCCGACGATCAAAAACCAGCCATGGAAGCGCAAACTTCCATGGCTGGTTTCATTTCTGCGATCATAAAAGCGTATACACAAGAAAATCGGCGCCGATCGCCGCCAGGACGCACACCATGACCGGACATCTTTTCCACGCGAGGACAGCGGCGGTCACCCCGCCGATGATCCCGATCTCGGGACGGGCCGCATCGGCCGAAAGCACGCCGGGGAAAATCAGTGCCGCCATGGCCGTATAGGGGATCAGCTTCAGGAATTTTTCAACCTTCGGACTAAAATGCATCTTTTCGATCAGCACGGCAGGGAGCGCACGCGGAACGTACGTCACGACCGCCATGCCCAGGATCAGGAGCCAGATATTGACACTAATCATCCGCCGTCTTCCCTTCTCCGGGATCGACGAAAAACACACCCGCCGCCGCACAGATCAGGGTCGAAACGATCAGCGCCCAGCTGGAAGCCATGACTTTGGAAAGCGCCATGTTCACCAGTGCCGTCACGATCACGAGAATGCCGAGGCGCAGGTTCCCTTTCAAGCTCGGGACGAGGATCGCAATGAACATCGCATACAGGGAAATGCCGAGACTTGCGGACAGGACCGGAGGAAGCAGGCCGGATGCCAGTGCGCCGATCGCCGAACCTGCGATCCACGACGTATACGTGACCGTGATCAGGCCGAGAAAATACATCGACGTGCAGTTTTCTTTCTTCCCTGTGGTAAAAATCGCAAACGACTCATCGGTGACGCCAAAAGCCGCCAGCAGCATGACGGGGACACGGTCCTTCTCCATCCTGTTGACAACGCAGGTGCTCATGATCAGGTGCCGCAAGTTCAGAATGAACGTCGCAAGGATCATCGCAATGAGCCCGGCTCCCTGAACATACATGCCCACCGCCATCATCTGACTGGCCCCGGCAAACACAGCCATCGACATGAAGATCGTCTGAAAGACGCTCCATCCTGCCTGCTGCGCCATGATCGCGTAGGCGATCCCCACGGGAACAAAGCCGAGTATGACAGGGATGCCGGCCTTTAAGCCCGTCACGTACTGCCGGGCACGCGTCATTTTTCCATCCATCCGGTTCCACCTCCGCGCAGAGCGCATCAGCCGCGCTCCCAATTCCCAATACAGGAACAAAAATAGTTTTTCTGTCAATGCGATTGTTACATCGCACTCTTTCGCTGGCAAACTCTCGACGATCCTCAAACTGTCTGAACTTTTTCGCTTCCCAGTTCAAAAACATAGCTCGATTTTCCTTGTCCTTCCACGAAGCATAAGAATACATACGCCGCCGAACGTACAGAAACGTTCAGCGGCGTATGTTT
>JAEEUD010000214.1 GCA_016286835.1 Pyramidobacter sp.
CCTCGGCCTGCCCGGCGCGGAGATCCTCAGCTTCGACGACGGCGCCATTCATCCGGTCAAATACGAAGACACCGACAGCTACAAGGTGACCGAGATGTTCATCAACGGGCGGGAGAGAGTGCTGCATCATTTGCTGGGGGAATAAAAAACACGAGCCGGTGGAACCTTCCATCGGCTCGTGAATTATAAACGCTTATCCTTTGTCAGCTTGGAGCGTCGTGAGCAGATCGTACACGCCCAAGCTTTGCCACGGTTCTTCCGGGTAAAGACGCAGTGGCATTTCCGCTAACGAGTCGGCTGCTTTAACGAGCCGCACGATCAGGGATTCTGCAAAACTGTCGTCAAGCTGGTCCGTTGCGTAATATTCAAATATCTTGTCAAGATCCTCCTGCGCACGTGGAGCATATTCGACTTTCCAGATCATAGTGATTTGATCCCGTATTTCGCACGCAGATGTTCTTTGACCTCTTCATTGGTGAATGATTTCCCGTTTTCCATACTCACGAAGGCTTCACGGAGGGCAGTGTCGATTTCTTCTTTTGTGCACGCACTCGGGAGCGAATGACGCGTCAAATTGACAGGAAACGGAAAACCCCGTTCGCGAATCGACGCACGCAGAAAGACTTCCACAGCGCTGGTCATGGAAATCCCCAGCTCATTATAGACCTGTTCGGCCTGATCTTTGATTTCGGGCGTAACGCGGGCGTAAACAGTAGCGCTTCTTGACATAGACAACACATCCTTTCCAAGTCAAATTATAAACGTTTTGCTTGCTAGATGCAATCAATTTAGAGGAACAATAAGCAAATACGAAAATAATGATACTTACGACTGTTTTATCTCTGAAAGAAGGATAAAGACGCAAACCGATGAGATTTCGTCGCGCAACTCGTCCAGTTCGCTAAATTAAAATTTCATATTCATCTGAAAATCGACTTGTGCAGCCGTTTACATCATGGTAAACTGCAACCGTAAAACACGTTCTGAAAAAGATCAAAAAACAGAGACAACGTTCTGCTGTCTCTGAAATTTACACAAGAAGGTGGGTACACATGAAAGGTTTTGCAATGCTCCGCATCGGCGAGGTCGGCTGGATCGAGAAGGAACGTCCTGCGTGCGGCCCCATGGACGCGATCTGCCGTCCTCTGGCGATCGCTATCTGCACGTCTGACGTGCACACGGTCTGGGAAGGCGCCGTCGGTGACCGTCACAACATGATCCTCGGCCACGAAGGCTGCGCCGAGGTTGTTGAAGTCGGCAGCATGGTGAAGGATTTCAAGCCCGGCGACAAGGTCCTCGTTCCCGCGATCACGCCCGACTGGAACTCCCTTGAGGCGCAGGCAGGCTATTCCATGCATTCCGGCGGGATGCTGGCCGGCTGGAAGTTCTCCAACTTCAAGGACGGCCTTGATGCCGAGTTCTTCCACGTCAACGACGCGGACGGCAATCTGGCCCACATGCCCGAAGGCATGACGCTGGAAGACGCCAGCATGCTTTCCGACATGGTGCCCACCGGCTTCCACGGCGTAGAGCTGGCAGATGTCCAGTTCGGCGACACCGTTCTGGTGATCGGCATCGGCCCCGTCGGCCTGATGAGCGTGGCAGGCGCCCGTCTGCGCGGTGCGGCACGGATCATCGCCGTCGGCACGCGTCCGAAGTGTGTGGAGGCGGCCAAATTCTACGGCGCCGACGAGTTCATCAGCTACAAGAACGGCACGATCGAAGACCAGGTCCTGAAGATGACGGACGGCAAGGGTGTCGATCGCGTAGTCGTCGCCGGCGGCGGCGTGCAGACGTTTGAATCGGCCGTCAAGTCGCTGAAGCCCGGCGGAAAGATCGGCAACGTCAACTACCTGGGCAGCGGCGACTACATCAACATCCCGCGCGTCGAGTGGGGCGTCGGCATGGGCCACAAGCAGCTGATCGGCGGCCTGATGCCGGGCGGACGTCTGCGCATGGAGAAACTGGGCGCGCTTGTCACTTCCGGCAAGCTCGATGTCAGCAAGCTGACGACGCATCTGTTCCACGGCTGGGAGCACATCCCCGAAGCGCTGCAGCTGATGAAGGACAAGCCGGCCGACCTGATCAAGCCCGTCGTGATCCTGGACAATAAGATCTAACGAGAACTGCAAAAAGCAAGGGCGGCCGCAGCGGCCGCCCTTTTCTTCACACGATTTCTAGGAGTAGACGATGAAAATACTGATCATTTCCGGCTTTCTCGGCGCGGGGAAAACCACATTCATCAAGGAACTCATCCGTCGGACCGGGATCAGGCCGGTGGTGCTGGAAAACGAATACGGCAGGAACAACATCGACGCGCTCGACTTGCAGCAGTCGCAGCAAAACAGCGGTGATCTAAAAGTCCTGGAGTTCATGGAGGGCTGCGTCTGCTGCACGATGAAGGACAGCTTCGTCAATTCGGTCCTGACGATCTTCACGGGACTGTCGCCGGATTATCTGATCGTGGAACCGACCGGCGTCGGCCGGCTCAGCAATATCCTCGAAAACCTCAGGCCGCTCCTGCACGGCAACGTTTCCCTGCTCAGGCCGGTCGTCGTGCTGTCCCCGCAGACATATCAGCAGAACATGGCCGAATGGCCGGAACTGTACCGGGATCAGGTGAGCAACGCGCAGATCGTGGTCTGCTCCAAGTGCGAGCATACGCCGCCAGAACTGATGCAGCGCGTGGCCGGGCAGATCCGCGAGCTCAATCCGAACGCGGAGATCCTTCAGGAACACTATTCGACCAGGGAAGACGGCTGGTGGCGTTCGCTTATCGATCTGAGCGCCGAAGATCAAACGATCATCGGCGACAGCGGAGAAGATAAGGCCCTGTCCCAGATCGGTCTCTCCTGCGCCAGACTGGCCAATCCCGCCGAGCTGATCCAGGTTTTGGAAGACTGCCTGCGCGGGGAATTCGGCCACATCGCCCGGGCGAAGGGGACCGTTCTCGTCGGGAACGAGATCCTGCGCTTCGATCTGGCCGACCGTCTTTACGCCGTCACCGGTTCGGACGTGGAAAAGCGCCAGTGCGTCTTCATCGGCGAGGAGCTGAACAAGCTGAAACTGTGTCAGCGCATGGGAACTACGCTCATCAAAGAAGGGTACGGCCCGGCGAACGCGGGGGCCCGCCCAAAGCGCACTTTGCGAAAATTAGAGACCTCACCGCGCCGTTCGGAATAGGGGATCAGAACTCCACTTCCGGCGTGGCCCAGGCGTGATCGAGGGGGCCGCTGCCGGCGCCGAGGTTCAGGCCGGCTTTGAGCGCGCCGGTGATGTAGGCTTTGGCCGCGCGCACGCTTTCTTCCACGTTTTTGCCTCTGGCGAGCTCGCAGGCGATGGCCGACGAGAGCGTGCAGCCGGTGCCGTGCGTGTTGGGATTGTCCACGCGTGGCGAGGCGAACCACACGGGTCGGCCTTCGGTCCAAAGCAGGTCGTCGGCACTGTCGGTCAGGTGTCCGCCCTTGACGAGCACGGCACCGTTCAGGCCGGCGGCAATGACGCGCGCGGCACGTTCCATGTCGGCCGTGTCTTTGATCTC
>JAEEUD010000215.1 GCA_016286835.1 Pyramidobacter sp.
CTCGACAGCGGTGTGCTTGACGAGCTGCCGTAAAAAAAAACGCGGCCGGGACTGTCCCTGAGGGAACAGTTCCGGCCGCGTTTTTTACGGTCACGGTTTTTCGAGCAGCTGCCGCACTTCGATCAGATCGTTCAGCATCATCTCCCACGGCGAGCCCGGCACGCGGCGGGGATTGCGCAGAAGATAGGCGGGATGGAACAGCGGACGCAGCGTCATTGTGCGCTCACCGAGCGTGAACTGGTGGAACCGGCCGCGCAGGGCGTTGATGCCCGTTTTCGTGTTCAGCAGTGTCTGCGTGCCGACGTTGCCGACCGTCAGCACGACCTCCGGACGGATCACATCGATCTGCGCCGTCAGCCAGGGCAGGCAGGCGGCCATCTCCGCGCGTTTGGGCGTGCGGTTCTGCGGCGGCCGGCACTTGCAGACGCTGGTGATGAAGATCTCTTCGCGTTTCAGTCCCGCCGCGGTGAGGATCTCCGTGAGCAGATTGCCCGATCTTCCCACGAACGGGCGGCCGGTGCGCTCTTCTTCCGCTCCGGGCGCTTCGCCGACGATCATCACGCGCGCGTCTTCCGGCCCCTCGCCGGGCACGCGGTGGAACGTTTCGCTTTCCGGCTGGCCGAGAGGGCAGTCCATGCACGCCGCGATGCGCCCGTGCAGCTTTTGCAGCGGCGTCATTTCAGCTTCAGCGGCAGGCCGCTCACGCACAGCCACACGTTCTGCGAGATCGCGGCGATGCGCTGGTTCATCCTTCCGACCACGTCGCGGTAGCGGCGGATCTCGATGCTGTCAGACGGCAGACCCATGTTCATCTCGCGAGTGACGACGATCAGTTCGCAGGGCGGCTTGCGCAGCAGCTGCAAAAACTCGTCGATCTCGGGATACGTCTCGGCTACGGGCGAGGGGCGGCTGCGCATGATCGTCTCCACCCACGTGGCGAGGTCGTCGATGATGCACAGACCGGCTTCGACGGCGTTCACTGCCTGGACGATGTTGACGCTCTCCTCGACGATCTCGAACGTATCGTCAAGGTCTTTGCGGTACAGGGCGATATGCTCCAGCACGTCGTCGTCGCGCGAGACGGGCGTGGCGATGACGGTCTTGCGCTCCCAGTCGCCGGCCAGCTTCAGCGCGTAGGCGCTGGCGCCGCTGCGCCATCCGCCGGTGACCATCTGGATGTTGTGACGCGAGGTGTTTTTCCATTGCGATGCCATGAGGATGAGCCTCCTTTTATGAATGACGGTTTTTTAATGTCCAAGCCACATTTTCCAGGCGACGATCCAGCCGCCGGCAAAAAGGAGCCAGACGATCAGTCCGACGGCGAACGCCGTGCCGATGCCGTGCCGCCTCAGCGCCCAGGACATGCCGAACAGGAACGCGATGAACGCCACGCCCGTGCCGGCGCCGAAGTGGGCGGTGTCGATCACCTTCTGCGCGCCCAGTTCGCGGAACATGAACCAGTAGGCGGTCATGCTCAGACCGGGAAAACTGAGCAGCAGCGCGGATAAGAAATAATTGGGCGTGCGCGAGAGAAAGTGGATGCCGATCATGATGGCCGAGGCGCACAGACATTTGAACAGAAGCGTTGACATGGAACGCGTTCCTCCTTCCATAGGTCAGGAAACAAAACTATTATAATGCGAAAAACGGCGCGGAGCAATGCTCGGCGCCGAAACTCGTTTTGCCCGGGCGCGTCAACTAAAAAACGCAGGCGCGTTTTTCGCGCCGGGGAAAATCTCTGTTATAATAAATCATTCATGAAAAATCGTTCCCGATTTTTTCGCTTGATCCGAAAGGAGCGCTTCACAGACTATGGACAACATCGTCATTCTCGACTGCGGTTCCCAGTTCACCCAGCTCATCGCCCGCCGCGTGCGCGAGCTGAAAGTTCACAGCGAGATCCTGCCCTACGACGCCACGCTGGAGCAGATCGCCTCGCGCAAGCCGACCGGCCTGATCATCTCCGGCGGCCCGAAGAGCGTCATCGAGCCCGATTCGCCGCGCCTGGCCGAGGGCTTTTTCGACATGGGACTGCCGATCCTCGGCATCTGCTACGGGATGCAGCTCACGGCCGTCCACTTCGGCGGCGTCGTGCGCCGCAGCACGGCGCGCGAGTACGGCCGCGCCACGCTGATCGTCAAAGAGCCCGGCTGCCCGTTCTTTGCCGACGTGCCCGAGAGATCGCAGGTGTGGATGAGCCACGGCGACGACGTGGAAAAACTTCCCGACGGCTTCGTCCTCACCGCCGTGTCCGAAGACGGCGTCGCCTCCGGGATGCGCAGCGCCGACGGCCGCATCAATGCCGTGCAGTTCCATCCCGAAGTGTTCCACACCGAAAAGGGCGAGACGCTGCTGGCCAACTTCCTGTTCAAAATCTGCGGCTGCAAGGGCGACTGGGACCTCGGCAACTGGGCCGAGCAGATGAAAGACGAGATCCGCAAAAAAGTCGGCGACGACAAGGTCATCTGCGGCCTTTCCGGCGGCGTCGACAGCAGCGTCGCGGCGGCGCTGACGGCCGCGGCCATCGGCGACAACCTCCAGTGCATCTTCGTCAACAACGGCCTGCTCCGCAAGGGCGAGGCCGAAGAAGTGCTGAACAGCTACAAGCAGATGAAGCTCAACGTCACCTACGTGGACGCCACCGACCGCTTCCTCAAGGGACTGGCCGGCGTCATCGAGCCGGAGAAGAAGCGCAAGATCATCGGCGAGACCTTCATCCGCGTCTTTGAAGAAGAGGCCCGCAAGGTCAAGGGCGCGCGCTGGCTGCTCCAGGGCACCCTCTATCCCGACGTCATCGAAAGCGGCGCGAGAAAAGGCGCGGCCGTCATCAAGAGCCACCACAACGTCGGCGGCCTGCCCAAGGACATGAACTTCCAGCTGCTCGAGCCGCTTCGCGAGCTGTTCAAGGACGAAGTCCGCGCCGTCGGCCGCCTGCTCGGCGTGCCCGAGAACATCGTGCGCCGCCATCCCTTCCCCGGCCCCGGCCTGGCCGTGCGCTGCCTGGGCGACATCACCCGCGACAAGCTGGAGATCCTCCGCGGCGCCGACAAGATCTTCCTTGACGAGATCAACCGCGCCGGCCTGTACGACGAGATCTGGCAGGCCTTCGCCGTGCTCCTGCCCGTGTACACCGTCGGCGTCATGGGCGACGAGCGCACCTACGCGCGCGTCTGCGCCCTGCGCGCCATCACCAGCCGCGACGGCATGACCGCCGAGTGGTACCGTATGCCCCACGACGTCCTCGACCGCGTTTCCACCCGCATCTGCAACGAAGTGCGCGGCATCAACCGCGTCGTCTACGACTGCACGAGCAAGCCCCCGGCAACGGTGGAGTGGGAATAATTCTGTCAAATTCATACTGACTGATAACATTATCGACAAATCTGGGATCCGATCCCAGATTTGTCGATTTTTTGTGCGCTCATCTCCGTCAGAATCGATAACAAGACCGTCATTTTTGTGTTTTATGACGTTGTTGGATTGACGTATGTCGAGAAAAGGGAACATCAATGTCCACGAAAGCACCATATAACGAGG
>JAEEUD010000216.1 GCA_016286835.1 Pyramidobacter sp.
AAGCTCGGCGCTTGGCTCACCTATCAGCGCACCAAGCGCGGCAGGGGAGAGCTCGAGGAGGAAAAAATCGCCCGCCTCGACGCCATCGGCATGGTGTGGTAACAGCAAAAAAACCGGCTCTGCAATTTGCAGAGCCGGTTTTGCGTCTCATGGCTTATTTCTTCTTTTTCCCGCCGGGGCAGAGCTTCACGACGGCGAACACCGCGCCGCACAGCACGGCCACAGCGCCGATGATGCAGAGGATGGTTTTGACGTTCTCCTTCATATTCCGGAGCTTTTCTTTCATGGGGATCCCCTCCGTTTCCTGCTTTGAGTATAACAGTACGGAGCGCGGAAATCAAGCGGAAGCTGCCGAGAGATCGGCGCATTCGCCCAGAGAATAGCCCGCCTTCTGCAGCGCCTTTGCGAAGGCCGCCTCGTCCGCGGGCTGCTTCGTGCGCACGTCCGCCTCGTTCTTCTGGAGCTGCACCTTCGCCCAGACGCCCGGCATGGCGTTGAGCGCGTTTTCCACATTCACGGCGCAGTGGCTGCAGCGCATCCCGCCGACGGAGAGACGATAGCGGTAGGGGTAGTGCGTCTCGTCCGTGTCCGCGACCGTTTTGCGCGTGGGCGCCTCTCTGCCGCCGCAGCAGCCGCTCTTGGCCTTGCCGCGAAAGCGCTGCACCGTCTGCCAGACGGCATAGACAATCAGCAGCGCGCCGAGTGCTATGATGAGTTTATCCATGATGGTTCCTTTCCGCGTAAAACGAGGCGGGGAAGTCCCGCCTCGCTTTTTATTTTGCTTTCGGGTGCGGCGCGCCGTGTTTCTCGCAGGAGTCCGCGTACGGGCAGCCGACGCACTTCACGCCGCGCTTCTTCTCGCGGACGATATACACGATGGCCAGCGTCACGATCAGCGCGAGCGCAAGGACGGCAAGAATGGTCGCCAGATTCATGATCTCACGCTTTCGCCGCCTGATGCAGGCGATACTGCTCGTCGAAGTGCGCGCGGGTCTTTCTGCCGATCAGGATCACGATCGCGACCATGCAGAGCACCGCGATGAGGCCGGGGATGAACGCCTGACCGCAGTGACCCTCGGTGAACAGCGTGCCGAACTGATAGATCAGGAAGGCGACGGTGTAGCCGGTGCCGAGCTGCAGACCGATCGCGCCCCAGAGCCAGCCCCTGCTCTTCATCTCGGAGTTCATCGCGCCGATGGCGGCGAAGCAGGGCGGGGTGTAGAGATTGAAGAAGAGGTAGGCGAGCGCGGTGACGGAGGTGAGACCCATCGCCATCGCGACGTTGTTGGCCCCGCCGGTGAGGGCGAGTTCGTCGACGTCGATGAACGCGGTCAGACCGTAGACGACCGCCAGTGTGCCGACGACGTTCTCCTTGGCGATGAAGCCCGTGATCGCGGCGGCGGCCAGCTGCCACACGCCGAAGCCGAGCGGGATCAGCAGGAAGGCGAAGGGGGAGGCGATGGACGCGAGGATGGAGGTGTTCTCCATGCCCTCCTCCACGACCTGGAACTGCCAGTTGAAGGTCTGCATGACCTGCACGACGGTGTTGCAGATCAGGATGATCGTCGCGGCCTTGATGATGTAGGCCTTGGCGCGCTCCATCATGGACTTGAAGGCGAACTTCAGGCTCGGAACCTTGAACTTCGGCAGCTCCATGATGAAGAAGGACTTGCGGTACTTATAGCCGGTGATGGCCTTGATCAGCAGCGCGCCGAGGAAGATCAGCACGAGGCCGAAGAAGTAGCTCAGCAGGCTCACCCAGCCGGCGCCGGCGAAGAACGCGCCGGCAAAGAGCGCGATGACGGGGATCTTCGCGCCGCAGGGGATGAAGGTCGCGAGCATGGAGGTCGCTCTGCGCTCGCGCTCGTCGCGGATCGTGCGGCAGGACATGATCGCCGGGATGCCGCAGCCGGTGCCGATGACGACGGGGATGACGGATTTGCCGGAGAGACCGACGCGCTTGAAGATCGGGTCCATCACGGCGCTCACGCGCGCCATGTAGCCGCTGTCTTCGAGCAGCGCGATCAGGAAATACATGACCATGACGAGCGGCAGGAAGCCGATCACGGCGCCCACGCCGCCGACGATGCCGTCCGCCAGCAGGGCGGAGAGGATCGGGGGGCTGTTTTCCAGCTGGCCCGCGACCCATTCCTGGAACATTTCAATGTAACCGACCAGCCAGTCGGCGATGATCGGGCCGAGCCACGCCTGGCTGACCCAGAACACGAACCACATGACGGCGGCAAACACCAGAATGCCGGCCACGGGGTTCAGGAGGATCTTGTCGGCCGTGTCCTGCTTGTTGACCTGAGAGGACTTGGTCTGCCGCTTCTCGATCTTGGAGACGATGTCATTGACGTATTTGTAGCGCTTGCGGTCTTCCCTGTCGACCGCGTTTTTGTCGTGCAGGTCAATGTCCGCCTGCAGGTACGGCGCCTTCTGCGTCGTGCCGTTCAGAGCGACGGCCTTTTCCACGAGCTCGGCGAGACCCTTGTTCTCGATCGCCGTCGTGCTCACGACGGGGCAGCCGAGCTTCTTTTCCAGCGCCTCGACGTCGATCACGGTCTTTTCCTTCTCGTTGATGTCGGCCTTGTTCAGCGCCACGACCACGGGAACGCCGAGCTCGAGCAGCTGCGTCGTGAAAAACAGGCTGCGGCTCAGATTCGTCGCGTCCACGATGTTGATGATCGCGTCCGGATGCTCGTTGCGGACGTACTCGCTCGTGATGCCCTCCTCCGGCGTGAACGGGGACATGGAGTAAGCGCCCGGCAGGTCGACCGCGATGGCCTCGGTTCCGTTCGTAAACTCGCTCTTGATCGGGTATTCCTTGCGCCCGACCGTCACGCCGCCCCAGTTGCCCACCTTTTCACTCCGGCCCGTGAGGGCGTTGTAAATCGTGGTTTTGCCGCTGTTGGGGTTGCCGGCAAAAGCAATTCTCATACAAACTCCTCCTTTATTGAACAATCAGCTGAGGCTGACGGGGAACGAACACGTACCGCCTCACAGCAGCCCTTTTGGGTGCTTTTCACTTTGTTGTCCTCGCCTTGCGTCAGCAAGGCTTCGTCCGCCGCAGCGAAAATCCCTCCAAAATTGCTTGCTGTGAGGTGCAAAGCAGTTTTTGCGGAGCAGATTTTCGTTCAGGCAATGAAAAGCCCGCAGCGAATCCTTGACGGATTTGCAAGGGATTTGAAGCAGCATGGGCGGAAATCTGCCCGCAAAAACCGGTACGTGTTCATCTCCCGTCAACCCTATAAGCACCGTTTCGTCCGGGAAGGTTACATACATCCTATCATAAAAAATCAGCCGCATCCACCGATGCGGCTGAGATAAAGGCAGGAAATCAGAACCCTTTGCAGGCAAAGCCCGTCCAGGTCTTGTCGGCCGAGAGCGCGCCGCCTTTCCGGAAGGCGTTCATCGCGGCGGCGTCGCCGTCGAGCCAGGCGCGGAGCCACTGCGTCGTATAGTCGACGTATTTGTCCGCCGCGAGCATGCACGTCGTGTGGATGCCGCCGCGCAGGGATGCATAGGCCGCC
>JAEEUD010000217.1 GCA_016286835.1 Pyramidobacter sp.
CGCGGCGGCGCGCGTCATAAAAAGGCCCTGAAGGCCGCCGCTCCCGCGCCGAAGGTCGAAAAGAAAGACGACGGCGCGAAGAAGAAAAAGCGCCGCGGTCATCGCGGCGGCCGCAACCGCAGCGCCAAAAAACGCGCGCAGATGGAAGCGCTTGCCGCAGCAGAGGCTGAGCTGTAAAGCCAGACCGACTGAAAATCAACACCTTTGCTGGGATGGGCCCGTGCGCCCGCCCGACGATAATGCGCAGACGCGGCCTTACGCGCGCGGCGCGTTCCGAACGAAAGAGTCCGGGACGCGCCGCGATTTTTAGGTCTGTTTTTCCTACTGAAGAACTTCTTGCGATTGCTGAAAATCTGTAAGCATTGCCTGAAGAAATCACGTATGGACAGGACTAAAAAAGGTGTTATACTAAAAGTGTGATTAAATCTTATTTTACGAGGAGGCTGTTTTTCATGAAAAAAAGGTTAGCTTTTTGCGTCGCGGCATTTGCCCTGTTTGCTTCGGTTGCCTGCGCTGCCGTCAACGAGGCCGGTCTGGCCAAGCTGGAAGAGGTGCTGAACAAGTATACGCCGAATCAGTTTGTCGAGTTCTCGTTCGGTTCCGTCGGTATGATGAAGACAAAGGACGACAAGGAAATTCCGGCTCTCGCGTTCGGAGTGAAGTACAATACCGACTTTTTCCTCAAGACCTTTGCTCCTGAGATCAAGGCCGCGATGGACGGAGTTTTCCCGACCGCGCCGGTGAAGTACCGTTATAAGGACGAGCCGCAGCGCCGCATTCGCGATTATTATGCCGGCCGCGAATACAAGGACATTTACGATTACAGGCGCGACAACTATACGCTGACAGACGGCAAATACTCGGCGCTGGTCTATTCGCTCACGCGCGAGGACTGGAACACCGACGCGGGGCGCAAGGTCAGCAGCCTGTTTGATAAATTCTTCCGCAAGTTCTATGAAGTCCCGATCGAGTTCGATATCTATCTGCTCGACGAAAAGGGCGAGGAACTCGATCAGGTGAATACGGAACAGAAGTATTTCTTCTTCTTCGGCTATCATCGCTGGGCGATGGCGCCGTATCTGTTCCTCAACACGATGCGCATCGACGCCTGGTGCTCTCCCGACGAGACGGCGACGATGCCGCACTGGCTGCCTCTCGAGGGAATCGACGCCGAGACGCTCGCGCAGACGAAATCCGTGCGCGTGGAAGTGTTCTATCCTGAAGATCGTTAAGGATCCGCATTTTTCCGTTCAGTCTGAAACGAGCTTTATGATGTGATTATCGCGAGGAGATGTTCGAAGATGAAAAAACGCTTTTTCACCGCGCTGCTGTGCCTTGCGCTGGCCCTGCCCGCGTGGGGCGCGATGAGCGACGGTGATTTCCACAAGCTGTGCCGCAAGGGGAGCGCCGACGAGATCACGGCTGCGCTGAAGGACGGTGCGAACCTCGAAGCGCGCAACAATCGCCAGGAGACGCCGCTGATGACGGCGGCCGCCTACAACACGCTCGAGGCGGTAAAAGCCCTGCTTGCGGCCGGTGCCGATGTGAAGGCCGCGGGCAAGAGCGGCCAGACGGCACTGATGGCCGCGGCCACCCGCAAGGACGCTGCCGTTGCCGCCGAGCTGCTGAAGGCCGGCGCGCCCGTGGACGCGCGTGCCAAGGGAGGTGTCACGGCGCTGATGGCTGCGAGCACGAACAAGTATCCCGAGATCGTCAGGACGCTGCTGGCCGCCGGAGCCGACGCCAACGCCGCCAGCGATGCAGGTGTCACGGCGCTGATGGGCGCCGCCGGCAGCTCCGCCGCGCCGGAGACGATCAAAGCCCTTCTGGATGCGAAGGCAAATGTGAACGCCGTCGACCAAAAGGGCCGTACGGCGCTGATAAACTCTGCCCGCAACAGGGATATCACGCCCGAAGCGATCGATCTGCTGCTCAAAGCCGGCGCCGATCTGAACGCGAAAAGCGCCGACGGTCAGAATGCTCTGGCCTACGCCGTCGACCGTGAGAACCTGACGGCCGTGAAGGCGCTGATCGCCGCCGGGGCCGACCTCAAAACCGTGCCGGCCGACGCGACCGCCTCGCTGTTCGGGCGGAGCGTCAAGGACGGCGACACGGAGACACTTGCTCTGCTGATCAAAAACGGCGCCGACGTGAACGCCGCCGACAGCAGCGGCGAGACGCCACTGATGAAAGCCGCCGATAAGGGACACGCGGCCGTCGTGGACGCGCTGATCGCCGCCGGAGCCGATGTGAACGCGAAAAACAGCCGCGGCAAGGACGCCCTGACGATGGCTGTGGAAACGAGAAAGCCGAATGCGCAGATCGTCGGCGCCCTGCTCAAAGCCGGCGCCGACGCGAAGACGGCCGACAAAGACGGCTTTACGCTGCTCATGCGCGCAGTGCAGAACGACCAGACCGAGATCGTCCAAGCCCTGCTGAACGCCGGAGCCGACGCGAAAGCCGTCGACAAGCGCGGCAGAACGGCTATGGACCTTGCCGTGCAGCGCTGCCCCGAATGCATCGCCCCTCTTGTGAAAGCCGGCGCGGATGTGGAAGATCCCGACAAATACGGCTTGACGCGGCTGCACAGGGCCCTGCGCGGCAACTATCGCCTTCCAGCGATCAAAGCGCTCATCGACGCGGGGGCCAACGTCAACGCCGTTGACAAAAGCGGCGATTGGAACGCGCTGCGTTGCGCCCTGCAGTTTTCGGACTCGCCCGAAGCCATCGACGCGCTCATCTCTGCCGGGGCCGACGTGAACTGGAAGGATAAGGACGGCGCGACCGCCGCGTTCATCGTCTTCAACAAAGCCAAGCCCTACGAGTATTTAAAGCGAGTCGTCGCCGCGGGGCTTGACGTGAATGCTGCCCAGACGAAAGACGGCCGCACGCTGCTGATGCAGGCCGTGAACAACCCCGAACGCGAGGAAAAGGAGATCGTCGAACTGCTGCTCGGCGCGAAGGCTGACCCCAACGCTGCCTTCACGCGCGACAAAAGGACCGTGCTGATGCAGGCCGTGACCCACCAGAAGACCGATCCCGCCGTGATCGACATGCTGATCAAAGCCGGCGCCGATCCCAAAGCCAAGGCCAAGGACGGAGACACCGTGCTGACGCTCGCTGCGTGCGGCAATCCGAATCCTGAGATCATCAGCGCGCTCGTCAAAGGCGGCGCGGACGTGAACGAACCCGGTCCCCGGAAGCGTACGGCGCTGTACCTGGCCGCGGGCGAGGGCAAAAGCCGCGGTGAGGTGGCCCGCAAGCTCATTGAACTGGGCGCGGACGTGAACGCCGCCGACAGCATGGGCAACACGCCGCTGCTGACCGCCAAAGGCGACGATCCCGAGACGATCGCGGCCCTGATCAAAGCCGGAGCCGACGTTAAAGCACTTACACGCGAACAGCGCACGCCGCTGCTGATGCTGGCCGGCCGGGGGAGCGCCCCGCCCGCGGCCGTCGAAGCGCTGCGGAAAGCCGGCGCGGACGTGAACGC
>JAEEUD010000218.1 GCA_016286835.1 Pyramidobacter sp.
TAGATGCTCAGGTTGCGGAAGTCCGATTTCTGCAGGCCGCCGAGCACGGCGTTCGCCATGTTGCCGACGCCCGACTGGATGGGCGGCAGCGAGTGGGGCAGACGGCCTGCCGCCACTTCGTCTTCAAGGAATTTGATGAGGTAATCGGCCATCTTCTGCGAATTGGCGTCGGTCCTGGCAAGCGGGCGCGTGGAGTCGGGGATGTCGGTGATGACGACGGCGGCGATCTTCTCGGGACGGCAGGCGATGTAGGGCAGGCCGATGCGGTTATTGGCGTGCACGATCGGGATCGCTTCGGTCTCCTTCATTCGGCGCGGAGCGTACACGTCGTGCATTCCTTCCAGTTTTACGGACTGCGACATGTTGATCTCGACGATGACCTTTTCGGCGTACTCGACGAGTGTGTTGGCGCAGCCGATCGAGGTGCTGGGAACGATGTTGCCTTCCTCGTCGATGCCGATGGCTTCGACCACGGCCACATCGATCTTGCCGAAGTAGCCGTTTTTGATGAAAAACGGCACCTGTGAAAGATGCATGTCGACATAAGCGACTTTATCGTCGTTGACCAGCTCTCGCATGCTCTCATTGTTCTGATAGGGATAGCGGCGCGCGATCACGCCGGCGCGGGCCAGTTGGCCGTCGATCTCGTCGCCGACGGAGGCGCCCGTGATCAGAGTGATCCTGATCTGCTCGCCCTTTTCGGCCCGGCGGGCCAGCGCCATCGGCACGGCCTTGGGGTATCCCGAGCGGGAGAATCCGCTCATGCCGACGGTCATGCCGTCGCAGATGAGCTGCGCGGCGGCGGCCGCCGTGGTGACTTTTGCTTCGACTTCTCGGTTGCTGATGCGGTTGTACATGAAAACTGCTCCCTTCCTGGGCTCGCTGAGAGCGCATGTGGTGCGTACAAAAACTCTGGTACTATCGTTCTGGCTGATGACAGTAAAAATGTATCATGTTGTTCTGCAATCGAAAAGCAAAAGTATTTTCGTTGTCTGCATACGCTGATTGCAGAATGGAGCGAAATGATTTATTGCATTGCCCTTTCGGAAAAGTTGGCACGAGTGCGAATCGTAATTTTGCTTTTTGCTATTTTTTGAGCTAAAATCAACACGAAGCCTGCAACGGATCTTTGCAAAAATCAGGGGGATCGTCATGCTGAACAATTACAATTATTTCATCGCGCTGGCCGAGGAGGAGAACATCTCACGCGCGGCCGAGCGTCTGTTCATCTCGCATCAGTGTCTGAGCAAGTATCTTAAGAATCTTGAACAGGAGTACCGCGTTGCCTTTTTCGAGCGCACGCCGCGGCTGAAGCTGAACGTGGCCGGGCAGGCGATGCTGGACATGTGCCGCAAGGTGCAGTTTCTGGAGCAGAATCTGGAAAGTCAGCTGGAAGACGTGCGTCAGTCCAAACGCGGCCTGATCCGCATGGGCACGACGGAAGGCCGTTACCGGATCTTGTTCCCCGATCTGCTTGCCCAGTTCAAGGGAATGTATCCGGACGTGACGCTGCAGGTCAGCTATGCCACGTCGAATCAACTGACCGAGCGTCTGCTGAAAAACGAGCTGGACGTGATCCTGATGAACCGCAGTTTTGTCGGTCACGCACAGCTGGATATCATGCCCCTGCTGGAAGAACGGCTGTTCCTCGTGATCTCCGATGCCATGCTTGAGCGCTATTTGCCCGAACAGTACCCAGGCTGTCTGGAGAAATTTGCCGAAGAAGGCGCCGATCTGGCGCTGCTGCAGGAAGTCCCCTTCATCCTCAATAAACGCACGTTCAACAGCCGCATCATGCTCGACAATTTCCTGGCTTCCCGCGGCCTGCACCTGAACTGCGTGATGGAGCTGACTCAGCTCGACCTGCACTTCATGATGTCGGCGCGCGACTACGCGGCCAGTTTCTGCTGGTCGATGTACCTGCCCACGATCCGGAATATGAACCGCCTCGATCCCGAACACGCGCTCAACGTCTTCCCGATCAGGGGACTTGAAGAGCGCAACCATATCGTGCTGGTGACGCAGAAGGGCAAGATCCTGCCGGAGTTCGGCAAGGAACTGATCAGGCTGATCCGTAAGGACTGCGCGCAGTACGAGAACATGAAGGCATAAAATGAAATCCCCGCCGCAGCGGTCTGAGAGCCGCTGCAGCGGGGATTTCCCTGTGAGTTGTCAGCGTTTTTCGTTGAGGATCGCCATCAGACCGTCGATCTTTTCGAGCGAGTCGAGCGATTTGATGAGATCAAGCAGTTTGTCGGCATCGGCGTCGCTGAAGATGCCCTCGACGTTGCCGCGGTATTTTTTCTCCAGTTCGGCCCAGCCGATGGGCGCGTTGGGCGAGCCTTTCAGGTCGTACAGTTCCTTCTCGAAGACGCGTCCGTCGTTCATCGTGATCTTCACACGTGCGCCGCGTTTTTTCGGGTACACGGCCTGAACTTCGGGATCGACGACGACGGTGACTTTCTTCGCCAGTTCGATGTTGACCGGGTCCTGTGTGAACTTCTCTTCCAGCTGCGCCATGCCGAAGCGTCTCTCGTGCAGGGCCAGGGCGATGCCGTAGGCGATGCTGAACTTGGCCTCGGCGGCGTTTTTCGGGGCCTTGATGACGCCGGTGAGGTCATAGGCGACCTGGTGCGTGCCGGCCCACACCGATGCCACGTCGTGCCAGTCGAGTCCGTTGTCCTCGGCTAGGTCGAGCGCGGCTTCGATGCAGGGCTGCGAATGGCGGCAGGTGGGGTAGAGCTTGTTGTACGTGTCGCCGATGACGAACTTTTCGCCCAGGCCGTCACAGACCTTTTCAACGTCCACGTCCTGCGACTTGGCGTTGAAGAAACCGGTCTTGCCCTCGAAGGCTGTGAGCGTGCCCTCCATGTCCTCGGCCGCGTAGTAGGCCGCCGAAAGGCCGTTGAACGCCGCGTTGCCCACCTGGATGCACTTGGACGCCTGACCGGAAACGGTGGCTTCCATCAGGCCGGAGGCGTAGAGCGCGCTCAGCCCCAGACCGTTGGCGAGCTGTTTTTCGTTCAGCCCCAGCAGTTTGCCCGCCACAGCCATGCAGCCGATTGTGTCATCGTTGCCGGAAGGGTGGAAACCCTTCTGGATCTGATACGGCGCCATCGCCGCGGCCAGACGGTAGACGACATCATAGCCGATGACGACGGCGGCGAGGATCTCCTTGCCGCTCTTGCCGAGGGCCGCGCCGAGCGTCAGCGCCAGGGGCACGATCGCCGCGCCCGCGTGGACGCCCGCGTTTTTGTGGCCGTCGTCAAGTTCGACGACATGCGCGAACGTTGCGTTGATCATCGCCGCTCGGGGGAGCGGGAATTCGTTCACGCCCTGCGTGAAAACGGGGAAATCGCCCTTGCCGTGCTTGCGGCAGGCTGTGAGGAAGTTCTCGCGGTATTCCCACGTTTTCGCACCGGCGACGGCCGCGCCGAGCGTGTCCATGATGC
>JAEEUD010000219.1 GCA_016286835.1 Pyramidobacter sp.
AGCCCTCCAGTCTATTGACGTTTTGGCAGGCGCGGCGCCTGCGGTGGTTTCAATATAACACAGACACACAGTATATTCAACAATTTAAACGGAGAATGACGATCATCGTGATGCTTGCATCTGTGGGAAAAGCTTGGTACAATCAAACCAACGATGGGAGATGATACCATGGACAACGCGAAAATCCAGAAACGGAATCTGATCATGTTCCCGCTCGGCACCGTCGGGCGCGACATGGTCTACAATCTGGTCACAAGCTATCTGCTGACGTTCGTGCTCTTCACGCGAAATCTGAACGCGGCGCAGCTGTCGGCCATCACGGCGATCATGGTGGCGGCGCGCATCTTCGACGCGCTGAACGACCCCGTGATGGGAAACATCATCGAGCGGACGCGCACGCGCTGGGGCAAGTTCAAGCCGTGGCTCGTGATCGGCATTCTCACGACCTCGCTCGTGGTCTACGCGACGTTCAACGTGAAGCTGCAGGGCTGGCAGTTCGTGTGGTTCTTCGGCGCGATGTACTTCCTCTACAGCATCACCTACACGATGCACGACATCGCCTACTGGGGCATGGTGCCGGCGCTTTCTTCCGACGCGAACACGCGCAACCAGCTGACCTCGCGCGCGACGCTCTTTGCGGGCATCGGCGGCGTGCTGGCGGCGTCCCTGATCCCGAACTTCACGGCGGGCGACAACGCGCTCGGCGGCAACGCCGTGACGGCCTACGGGCTTGTGGCGCTCGCGATCGCGATCATTGCGCCGATCTTCCTTGCGTTCACGGTCTTCGGCGTGAAGGAGCTGCGCGACTACGGCGACGAGCCCGCGCCGCCCGTGAGCTTCAAAAAGATCATCGGCACGATCACCGGCAACGACCAGCTGCTGTGGATCTCGCTCATTTTCCTGCTGCAGCAGATCGGAAACGGCATCGTCATGTCCGGCGTCGGGCAGACCTATATCTACGTGGAGTTCGGCTACAAGGGCATTTTCTTCACGGCGTTTCAGATGCTCGGCATGTTCGTGACGGCGTTTCTGATGATCTTCTACCCCGCGATCTCGCGGCGCATGAACCGCAAGAAGCTGATGGACATTCTGATGATCGTGGGGCTGGTCGGCTACGCGATCATGCTGCTGCCGGGGCTGCTGATGCCGGGCGCGGGTATGCCGAAGTTCATACTGATCACGGTGGGCTATATGCTCGCGAACTTCGGGCAGTACGGCTTCTACCTGATCATGATGATCTCGATCATGAACACGGTGGAATATAACGAGCTCAAGCACGGCACGCGCGACGAGGGCATCGTGTCCTCCCTGCGGCCGTTTCTGACGAAGCTGGCCTCGGCGCTCACGGTGGCAATCGCGAACGTGACGTATCTGACGTTCCACATCCTCGAATACACGAACGGCATCGCGGGCTTTGAGCAGCAGGCGAATCAGGGCGTGCTGACCTCGGAGCAGAAGGCCGACGCGATCACAAACCTGCTGCAGGGCGTGCACCACGGACAGTCCGTGGGGCTGCTGCTGGTGATGACGGTGCTGCCCTGCGCGCTGATGTTCGCGTCCTATGTGCTTTACCAGCGGCGGTACAAGCTGGACGAGGCCGAGTATGACCGCATCTGCGCAGAGCTCGAAGAGAGAAAGGCAAAGGCATGAGCATCACGAAGGCGGTTCTCCGGTTTGCCGCTCCCCTGCCGAGGCTCGAGCGGTTTGACCGCTTCCTCTTCCTCGGCCCGCACCCGGACGACATTGAGATCGGCGCGGGCGCGACGGCGGCGAAGCTCGCAGCCGCGGGAAAGCAGGTGACCTTCCTGATCTGCACCGACGGGCGCTACGGGCTGGACTATGCGCCCGAGGGCACGACGCCGGAAGCACTGATCGCGATGCGGCAGAGGGAGTCAATTGCTTCGGCAAAGCGGCTCGGCGTGACGGACGTGCGGTTTCTGCCGTTTGAGGACGGCGGATTCTATGACGAAAACGATCTGCTCCGCGCCGCCGCCGCTGTGATCGGGGATACGCAGCCGCAGGTGCTTTTCGCGCCGGATCCGTGCGTGATGAGCGAGTGCCACACGGATCATCTGCGCGTCGGCAATTGCGCAAGGCGGCTGGCGTTCGCGGCAGGCTCGCAGCCGGTGATGGAGCGCCTCGGCGCCAAGTGCGCGCCGGTGGAGGCGATCGCGTATTACATGACGGCAAAGCCCAACCGATATGTCGGAACGCGGGGATTCTTCAAGCGGCAGCTGGAAGCGCTGCTCTGCCACGAGAGCCAGTTCCCGGCGGGGTGCGCGGCGCTTCGATCCGTGCGGCTCTATCTGAAGCTGCGGGCGGTCGATTTCGGCATCCGCAGCGGAAAAGGGCTGGCGGAAGGCTTTCGGGTCTTGGGACAGACGCAGATGCACTGTCTGCCGGAAGCAGACAAGTAATCCAAAACAAAAATGCAAGGCGAATTCGCGGAATGACGACTCTGCGGATTCGCCTTGCTTTGGTTTTCAACGAAGCTCCGGAACGCCGGGAGGGGCAAGCCCCTCCCCTACGGCGGCTTCTATGCCCCGTGTTCAATAACAGGCTATATTGCTGTCGGTGCGGGATTCGGTGCCGCCGACGAGGACGCCGTTCGGCAGGCGGACGATCATCTGGCCGCGGCCGAAGCTTGCGACGTCGGCACTGCGGCTGAGATCGTGGCCGCGCCGAAGGAGACCCTGCGCAAGCGTTTCGTCAAAGCGCGGCTCCACGACGACGCGGCCATCGCGCAGCCACTGCCAGCGCGGGGCGTCGAGCGCCTGCTGCGGATCGAGATGAAAGTCCACGTAGTTCATGACGACCTGCACATGGCCCTGCGGCTGCATATAGGCGCCCATGACGCCGAAGGGGCCGACGGGCTGACCGTCCTTCATCAGAAACCCCGGGATGATTGTGTGGTAGCTGCGCTTGCCGGGGCGCAGGAAGTTCGCGTCCTTCGGATTCAGCGAGAAATCCGCGCCGCGGTTCTGCAGGGCGACGCCGGTGCCGTCCACGACAATGCCGGAGCCGAAGCCCATGTAGTTCGACTGGATGAAGGAGACCATGTTTCCCTCCGCGTCGGCGCAGCAGAGATAGACCGTGCCGCTCTTGGGCGGAACGGCGTGCGAATAAACCTGCGCGCGGTCGGTCATCTCGCGGGCGCGCGCCGCGCCGTAGGCGGGATCGAGCAGACAATGATAGTCGATGGTCATGTCGCTCGGGTCGGTGACACAGTGCAGCGCGTCGGCGAAGGCCATTTTGGTCGCCTCGAGCTGGCGGTGGGCGGTCTTGACGGAGTCCTTTTCGGAAAACTCGAATTCCTTGAGAATGTTCAGCGCCATGAGCGCCACGATGCCCTGCCCGTTCGGCGGGATCTCGCAGACCTCATAGCCGCGATAGTTCACGCGGATGGGCTCGACCCACTTTGCCTCAAACGAAGCGAGATCCTCATAGCGCAG
>JAEEUD010000220.1 GCA_016286835.1 Pyramidobacter sp.
TGGTCAGCGCCTGCAGCCAATCCTCGTACACGGCGACTTCCGCGGGCTGCGCGCCCATGCGCTTTGCCGCGGCAAAGTACACGTCGGGGCGGTCCTTGCTGGCCCCCACGTCCACGCAGCTGATCATGTGATCGAACAGGCTGCCGATGCCGAGGCGGTCAAGGCAGAGCTTCACGAGCCAGGCGACGGTGGCCGAGGCGGTGCACAGCGTCGCGCCGCGCTCTTTCAGCGCCGTCAGGTAGTCTTTCACGTCGGGCTTGAGTGGCACGCGAGTGCGGTAGTTATCCTCCATGATGGCGTTCATATCTGTAATAATCTGTTCGGGTGTGCCGGAAAAGCCCAGCTCGGCGATGAACGTCTTCGCGGCGTCGCTGAGCGTCATCGGCTTGAGCCGCTCGATCAGCTCTTCCAGCGCCGGACCGGGCTGCGCGCCGCGGCGGGCCAGGTACTCGCGCTCCATGCCCTGCCAGTAGCCCATCGAATCGACGAGCGTGCCGTCCATGTCGAAAACACAGTATTTTTTATCCATCGCGTCCCGGCTCCTTCACGAACTTCGTCTCCCCGTCCAGCGCCCATTCGACGAGCGTTTCGCCTTCGTAGCGCAGTTTCAGCGAGAAAAACGGCGCATCCTGCTCCAGCAGGCGGAAAAAGATCTTGTCGCCTTCCCACAGGTTGAGCGAGGCGATCCGGTTCTTTCCGACCCATTCGAGCACGCCCTCGTCGCACTCGCGCGGCTCGCCGTCAAGCCCCGCGGCCGTGTACAGGCACATGTACTCCGTGCCCCACCGGTCGGAGACGAACGTGACCAGCCCGCGGAACTTCGGCGCGACGAGTTCGCAGCCGGTCTCCTCGCGCACCTCGCGGCGCAGGCACTCGTCGGGGCTTTCGCCTTCTTCGACATGGCCGCCGATGCCGATCCACTTGTCACGGTTCTCGTCGTTCTTTTTCACGACGCGGTGCAGCATCAGGTACTGATCGCCGCGTTCCACGTAGCACAGCGTGGTGATCCTCATGTCCGTTCCTCCCCCGGTGATCTCGCGCTTATTATACCCCGGGCGCCGCGTTCGCGAAAGCACCCCGGCGGGGCGGCAAAAACAGATTCAAAACCGACGCAAAGACACAAAGAAAAACGCGGGAGGCGCCGGTATCGTTCCGGCACCTCCCGCGATGATCCGTACATACCGGCGATGCGGTTACTTCGGCATGGGCACGGGCACTTCGGCGGGGATGGGGCAATGGTAGGGCACGCCGCCGGTCGATTTCTCGAATTCGGCCTTGGCCGCGGCGACGAGCGCCGGATCGGCCGCGCAGCGGGCTGCCGCAAGGGCGATGGCGCGCGCGCCGAAGAGCATCCCCTTCGTGCCGATCGAACGCCCCGCGCACGAGGTGATCTGCCAGCTGTGGCCGGGGGCGACGCTGTTCCACGAGGCGGTCATGACCATGACGCCGGGGCAGATGTGCTGCACGTCGCCCACGTCGGTGCTGCCGAAACTGTTGGCGCTGGCGATAGGCTCGACGCGGCTGCTCAGCTCGCCGCTCCACATCGGCGACTTTTTCGCGTCTTCATAGTTGAGGTTGTTCTTGTTGAGCGCCTGAGCAAAGGCCAGCTCTTCGTCCGTCCACTCGGGCAGGCCGACTTCCTCCATCGCCTTGTGGACCTGATCGACGAGCACGTGGTTCTCCAGCGTAGGATAGCAGCCGCCGAGGAACTCCACTTCCATCTTCGTCTCGGTCATGTGGGCCGCGCCCTCGGCGCAGAGGATGAGGCGGCGGTACACGTCTTCCAGATAGGCGCGGTCGAGAGCGCGCACGAAATACCAGACACAGGCTTTCTCCGGCACGATGTTCGGGGCCATGCCGCCGTCGGTGATGACGTAATGGATGCGCGTGTCCATCGTCACGTGCTCGCGCAGGTAGTTGGCGCCCACGTTCATCAGCTCGACGGCGTCAAGCGCGGAACGTCCCTTCTCGGGCGTCGCGCCGGCGTGCGAGGTACGGCCGGTGAAGTGGAACTTGGCGCTGTTCAGGCCGGTCATCACGCCGTGCGTGACGATGTTGTGCGTGGCGCCGTGCCACGAGAAGGCCAGATCCAGCTCTTTGAAGGCGCCGCCGCGGGCCATGAAGGGCTTGCCGGTGAGCGCTTCCTCGGCGGGGCAGCCGTAGTAGACGACCGTACCCGGTTTGCCGCTTGCCTTCAGTTCCTCGGCAAGTCCGTAGGCGGCCGCCAGCGGCGCGACGCAGAGCAGGTTGTGGCCGCACCCCTCGCCGGGGGCGCCTTCCTTGACGGGTTCCTTGACGGTGCTCACCTTCTGGCTGAGGCCGGGCAGAGCGTCGAACTCGCCCAGAAAGCCGATCACGGGCGAGCCGGAACCGCGCACCGCGCGCAGCGCCGTGGGCATCCCGTACAGCCCCGTCTCCACCTCAAAGCCCAGCTCCCGAAGCAGCTCGGCCGTGACGGCGCAGGTGTTCACCTCGTTGTAGGCCGTCTCCGGATTGTCCCAGACCTTTTTGGCGTGAGCCTCAAAAACGCTTTCTTTCGCTTTGATCGCCGCCAGTGCGATTTCTCCGATCATCTGTGTTGCTCTCCTTTCATGCGTGTAATTCAATGACAACACAAAGACACGATTATTTAGTGAAAAATCACAAAGGCTTTCCCATAAAATCATTGTGTCTTTGTGTTGAAGGTTTTGAACCTGCCTTTGACTTTAACGCCTCATCAGCACTTATTCGGCAGCGCGGTCTTTTCGTACTCCTCGCGCATCGCCTTTCTCAGCTCGGGCGAGGCGAACACGTCCGCGCCCGTCATCGCCAGGCCCTTGGCCGCCAGCAGGACAACTTCGTCGCCGCGTTTGGAACGGGCCGCCTCGCGCATCTGCGGCGTGTGCGAACTGGTCACACCGGCTTTCAGCGACAGATAGACGTGGATCGCGGGAACGACCAGCGACACGTTGCCGATGTCGGACGAACCGTTCATCAGCTTGGGATCGGGCCACTGGCAGGGCTCGCCCAGCGTCTCCATGTTGGCGGCGAACCTCTCGTCGAGCACGCGGTTGCAGTAGCGTTCGGCCATGATCGTGTCGTGTTCGATCTTCACCTTCGCGCCGGTCATCGCCGCGGCGGCGTTGGCAAGGCGCACCATATCGTCGTACATGGGCAGGATCTGGTTCTTGCGCTCGGCGCGCATCGTGAAGCGGCAGCGGCTGTAATCGGGGATGATGTTCGCGGCCGTGCCGCCGGCGGTGATGATGCCGTTGATCTTGCTCTTGTTGGGCCACAGGTGCAGCTGCGCGTTGACCGCGTTGAACAGCGCGATCGTCGAGGCCAGCGCGTTGATGCCCTGCATCGGCGCGGACGAATGGGCCGCCTTGCCGACAAACTCGACGTTGACGCCCGTGCAGGCCAGTCCGCCGCGGCCGACGAGGTTGATGTCGGGTGCCGGATGCATC
>JAEEUD010000221.1 GCA_016286835.1 Pyramidobacter sp.
TCCCTGCATCGGCAACCCCGGCACGCGCGTGTGGGAGACGCCTTCGGGCATCCTCAACAGCATCGGCTTGCAGAATGAGGGCATCGACAGCTTCATCGACCATCGTCTCGAAGGCCTGAAAAAGCGCGGCACGCCCGTGATGCTCAACATCTGTATGCAGAGCGACGAGGATCTGGCCTACATGATGGACCGCGTCGCCGAGGTGAAGGATCTGGTCGACGGCGTGGAGCTCAACATCTCCTGCCCGAACACCGATCACGGCTGCATGAGCTGGGGTGTCGACGCCAGACTGACGGCCAAGGCCACAGAGATGGCCCGCGCCAAATGGGACGGCCCGCTCTGGGTCAAGCTGACGCCGCAGGCTCCTGACATTCCCGCCGTGGCGCGCGCCGCCGAGATGGCCGGAGCGAGCGCTCTGGTGGCCGGCAACACCTGGCTGGGCATGGCGATCGACACGAAGCGCGGCGCGCCCGTGTTCGCCCGCCGCGTGGCAGGGCTTTCCGGTCCCGCCGTCTACCCGCTGGCGCTGCGCGTCGTCTGGGACGTGGCCGGCGCGGTGAAGATCCCCGTGATCGGCTGCGGCGGCGTCGATTCCGCCGACGCCGCACTGGGCATGATCATGGCCGGCGCGAGCGCCGTGGAAGTCGGCGCGGCGCTGTTCGGCGGTTTTGAGACGCTGAAGAACATCCACGAGGGCCTTGAATCCGCCGTCGCCCGCTGGGGCGTGAAGAACATCGCCGACCTCATCGGCAAAGCCCGTGCCTGATAATAGCGTCACTCGTGTAATTACTGAATTACAAATTTTATAGCCGTGAGGAGTTGCTTTTATGACTGAACGCAAATCACTGCCCCTGTTCGCCGCGCTCGACCTGAACACCCTGCGCGAAGCCCGTCAGACGATGGACATGCTGTCCGGCGTCGTTGACGCGATCAAGATCGGTCCCCGCCTGTACGCGCAGGGCGGCGCGCATTTCCTGAAAGAGATCGTCGATCACGGTTTCAAGCTGTTCCTCGACCTCAAGCTGCACGACATCCCCAACACCGTGCGGCTGGCTGTGGAAGCCCTGGCCGACATGGGCATCTTCTGCCTGACGCTCCATGCCGACGGCGGACGCCGCATGATGGAAGAGTCCGTTGCCGCCCGCGACCGCCTTGGCAGCACCATGAAACTGCTCGGCATCACCGTGCTGACCAGCTTCGACGAGAAAGGCTGGGACGAGGTCGCTCCCGGCTGCTCGATGGAAACGGCCATCAAAAAGCGCGCCTGGCTGTGCGGTGACTGCGGCATGGACGGCCTCGTCTGCTCGCCGCTCGATCTGCCCGAAGTGTGCAAAGTGACGCCGCCGACGCTGCTCAAGGTCGTGCCCGGCGTCCGTCTCGTGGCCGGCGGCGACGACCAGAGCCGCGTCGCCACGCCCGCCGAAGCGTTCCGCAACGGCGCCGATTACATCGTCATGGGACGTCCCATTTACAAAGCGCCCGACGTGCGTGCCGCCGTCGCCGAAATTGCCAAATCCATCGAGGAGGGATTGTCATGCCGGAAATGACCGATATGGAAGTTCAGGAACAGCTCAAAAAGATGCTCGTCGAGAGCAAGGCGTGGCTGGAGGGCCACTTCAAGCTCACCTCGGGCCGTCACAGCGGCAACTACATGCAGTGCGCCATGCTGCTCCGTTTCCCCAAATACGCCGCGTTTGCCGGCGGCGAGATCGCCAAACGCATCGCGCACCTCAAGCCTGATTTCATCGTCTCACCCGCGCTCGGCGGCCTGATCATCGGCCACGAAGTGGCGCGCGCGCTTGACGTGCCCTTCCTGTTCTGCGAGCGTCAGGACGGCAACATGACCCTGCGCCGTTTCCCCATGCCCGTCGGCAAGACGTTCGTCGCCGTCGAGGACGTCGTCACGACCGGCGGCTCCGTCAAGGAGACAGCCGAGCACATGGTCGCCGGCGGCTGCAAATGGGTCGGTTCCGCCTGCATCGTCGACCGTTCCGGCGGCACGCAGCAGCTTGGCCCCGATCTCGTCTCGCTGTTCAAAGTCTCGTTCGCCACGTACGATCCCGACGACTGCCCGCTGTGCCGCGAGCTCGGCACCCCGCCGATCAAGCCCGGCAGCCGCCCCGACAAAAAATAGTCCCCATTATTTTCGCAAAGGAGGCGAGAGCGTGCCCCTGAAAGAAAAAAAGCGCGTGATGACCGCCGGCGACATGGAGCGCGCTCTGCGCCGCATGAGCAGCGAGATCCTCGAGCGCAACCGCGGCTGCGACAATCTCATCGTCATCGGCATCCAGCGCCGCGGTGTCTATCTGGCCGCGCGCGTGCGCGAGTACCTGCGCGAGGCCGAAGGCGTCAAAGTGCCGCTGGGCGAGCTGGACATCACGCTCTACCGCGACGACATCAGCCTGCTCGACGACCGTCCTGTCGTGCACAGCACGTCCGTGCCGGCCGACATCGGCGGCAAACGCATCATCCTCGTTGACGACGTGCTCTACACCGGCCGCACGATCCGCGCCGCGCTCGAAGCGCTGGCTGACCTGGGCCGTCCGGGCAGCGTGCAGCTGCTCGTCCTGATCGACCGCGGACATCGCGAACTGCCCATCCAGCCCGATTATCTCGGCAAGGCCGTGCCCACCTCGTCGCAGGAGACCGTCGAAGTGCGCGTCAGCGAACTCGACGGCACCGACGAAACCGTCATCTGCGAGCGTTCGTGATGCGCCGCACGTTCCGTTTTCTCGCGGCTCTGCTGATGTGCGCGCTGCTGGCGCTGCCGGCAGCAGGAGCAAAAAAGATCGAAACGAAGAAAGTGCTCGTCCTCGACCCGATGCTGGAATTGCTCGTCAGCTTCATCGGCGGCCCGTACGTCAGCGTCGTTTCGGCGCAGACGTGGGACGCGCGCGACCGCCTTGTCGTCTCCCGTGCCCGCGTAACGAGCGCCGCCGCGATGCAAACGCCGCTGATCGCCCTCGACGAAAGGCAGTATGCCGGCTTCACGGGCACCGGACGCCGCAAGCGCGGCACGACGAAGGCCGAACGCGACCGTCCCGTGCGTTTCCTGTTTCCCGCAGGCACGCGGACCGTGCCGCCCGTGCAGTTCTACGGCGATCCCGCCAATTTGCCGTTCACCGCGCAGCAAGTGATGAACGCGCTGTGCGAGATCCTCCCCGAGCGGTTCGGCTATCTTCAGCGGCGGCTTGGCGAGTTCAACGCCCGCCTCAGGTCCGTGCTGATCTCCGGACGCAAGCGTTTTGCCGGCGTGCGCGTGCTCTGTCTGAGCGAGATCTACCGTCCGTTTTTCGCCGCCAGCGGCGCGATCGTTGTGCAGCCGACGCCGGGGGAAATGTACCGCATCCGCTCTCTGGGCCACGTCGGCAATTGGAAAACCGGCCTGGCGCTGGCCGAGCCATTGCGCGACGGGCGGCTGATCGTCTGCGACTGG
>JAEEUD010000222.1 GCA_016286835.1 Pyramidobacter sp.
GCATTATGCCGGAGTATTTTGTCAACAACCATCCGTTCTTTGACAGAAATAAGAGACTAGGCGCTCCGCCAATTTTAATCAGTCAAATTAAAAATCCCGCTCTTTCGAGCGGGATTTTTTGTGCCTTCTGAAATTACTTTTTCTTCGCCTGATTGGCGACGGCTTCCGCAGCGGCCTTGGCGGCTTCCTCGTCACCGAGATAACGGTGCGAGACTGGGCGCATGTTCTCGTCAAGTTCGTAAAGCAGAGGGATACCCGTGGGGATGTTGAGACCGATGATCTCCTCGTCGCTGACGTTGTCGAGGTACTTGATCAGCGCGCGCAGGCTGTTTCCGTGAGCAGCAATGATCAGGCTCTTGCCGGCACGGATCTCAGGGCAGATCACATCGTTCCAGTAAGGCAGGACGCGCTCGACGGTATCCTTGAGACACTCAGTCAGCGGCAGCTCGGCTGCGGTCAGGTTCTTATAGCGAGGATCGCTGCCCGGATAGCGGGGATCATCCGCTTCCAGCGCGGGAGGCGGCACATCGTAGCTGCGGCGCCACACTTTGACCTGCGCCTCGCCGACTTTTTCGGCCATTTCGGCCTTGTTGTAGCCCTGGAGCGCGCCGTAGTGACGCTCGTTAAGATGCCAGTCCTTGGTGACAGGAATCCACATCTCGTCCATCTCTTCGAGGACAAGCCAAAGAGTCTTGATAGCGCGTTTCAGCGTTGAGGTGTAGGCAGCGTCGAACGAAAAGCCTTCGGCTTTGAGGAGTTTGCCGGCCGCGCGGGCCTCCTCCACGCCCTTATCTGAAAGGGGCACGTCGGTCCAGCCGGTGAAGCGGTTTTCAAGGTTCCACTGGCTCTGTCCGTGACGCAGGAAAATAACTTTATAAGTCATCTTTGTACCTCCCGTGTGATTTGTTTTCTAACTCTCTATTGTATTGTAGCGCATTTTTATTGTTCCGTCGAGATTACCGTGCGCAAAAATCTACAAAGATATTTTCAAAATGCGAAAAACGAGCACTCCGCACACGGCGAACTGCTCGTTTTGCTTTGCAAGACCTTATTTGGAGTAGAATTCGACGACGACCTGCTCGTCGGCAATGTTGGGGATGTCGGCACGCTCGGGCATACGCACGATGCTGCCTTTTGCACTCTCCATGGTAAGCCACGCGGGCTTGGAAACACCGGAAGACGCTTCAAGGTTCTCCTTGAGGACCTTCATCTCAGCACTGCGCTCACGGACGGTGATCACGTCACCGACGTTCAGCAGCACGCCGGGCATATCGACCTTATGGCCGTTGAGCAGGAAATGTCCATGACGGACAAGCTGACGCGCCTGAGGACGGGTTGAGCAGAAACCAAGGCGGTAAACAACGTTGTCAAAGCGGGTCTCAAGCAGGATGAGCATGTTGCTGCCCGTGACGCCTTCCATTTTCTTGGCGGCGACGTAGACAGCGCGCAGCTGCTTCTCACTGACGCCGTAAGCAAGACGGATCTTCTGCTTCTCCTGAAGCTGAAGGCCGTAAATCGACTGCTTGTTGCGGCGACGGGGAGCTCCTCCGGGCGGAACGGAACGCTTGCTCAGCAGCTTGTCGTACTTGGCGTTGCCGAAGACGTTCGTGCCGAGGCGGCGGACGATCTTACCCTTGGGGGTGACTTTTCTGTTGACATTCTTGGACATAAACGATGCGACTCCTTCAAACAAAGAAATTTGACGGTTATTTCTTTCCAGCAGCCTGTTAAAAATACTTCATAGCACGAATTCTGTCAAGAGCTTCTTTCACCTTTCGGCTAAAATTTCATCGTATATTTTTACTTTACACCGCCACATGAGATGTAGGAGTTTTTATTCAGATTTTTACTATGAAGCTAATATTTATTCAAATAGAACATAAGGAGAATCATTTTACGGAGGACACAGGCGGCGTACCTCAGTTTCTCCCCTGCCATTGACAGTCACCGGATGCGCGTACTCCGTTAACTTACCACGTTGATCGGCCGGCCGGCAAAGAAGCCGTGGATGTCGTCGGAAATGATCGAGACAAGCCGGGCGCGCGTCTCCATGCCCTTCCAGCCCATGTGCGGCGTCAGGATCACGTTGTCCATGTCGTACAGAGGATTGTCAGACGCAGGAGGTTCCGTTTCCTGAACGTCAAGTCCAGCACCGGCGATCCGGCCTGCATTGAGCGCAGCGATGAGCGCCGGTTCGTCCACAAGCGCGCCGCGCGAAGTGTTGATAAGAAACGCCGTCGGCTTCATCATCTCAAGCGCCTTCGCGTCGATAATATGCCGTGTTTTATCCGTCAGCGGGCAGTGAAGCGAGACGAAATCGCTCTCGCGCAAGACGTTTTCAAGCGTTGTGTATTTTACACCGTCCTCATCAGCCCGCGGCGTACGCGTGTAGACAAGCACGTTCATCTCCAGCGCACGGGCGATCTTGATGACGCAGCGGCCGATGTTACCCGCACCGATCACGCCCAAAGTCTTGCCGTTCAGCTCCACGTGCGGAACCAGCAAATGTTCAGAGAAATTGCGCCGATCCCCCGCCGCAAGCATACGAATCTGCTTCTGCATCGACGAGGCCAGGTTGAGCATAAGCATCACTGCCGTGTGAGCCACCCGCTGCGTGCTGTAAGCAGGAATGTTGCACACAGTGATGCCCTTCGCACGTGCGGCTTCGAGCGGAATATTGTTGTATCCCGTGCCTGCCTCGCAAATCAACTTTAACCGCTCAGGGAAACTGGCAACCAGCTCGGGCGAAAGCACCAGCTCCTTCGTCACGATCGCGTCGGCATCCTGAACGCGATCCAGGATCTCGTCCTCGCGGCTGTCAGCGTATACCTTTACCTCATCAGAAAGGACGGAAAAATCAAGCCTGCCGTCAAAGTCCATCTTCGCGGCATTCAGCACAACGACCTTGCCCATATCACAAATCCTCCCAGTCAAATCATTTAAATGCGAAGCGTCTTCGTCCCCTCGCATCGCGCCATTTTCACTTCACTGTTGCAAGTATAACACAAAAGCCCCGCTTAAGAACGGCGAGGCCTTTAAATGTCTTACAAAATACAAAGAATTGGTGCGAAGGAGGGGAAAATGAAAGTTCAATAATAACCGTCTTTACCTATCTCTGCATTGAAAAATCAAAATATGATACTCCCTGTTTAAGCTATCAAATTTACGTTCTTCGTACAGCTATCACCTGTTATTGTTAATTATTATATCACAGATTATTCCGTTTCACAAGATAACCAGTCACACCGCCGATCAGGATGCCATAGACAAGGCTCTGTGCTTTGCCTCGACGAACGCGACTGCGCCACGTCACACGCTCGACGGTGATCTCCCGCTGCAGATCTGCAAGATCGCGCTTCATCTGCTGCGTTTGTGCAGCGATTTCGTCCCGCAGTGCTTCAAGCGCCTGCTGTCGG
>JAEEUD010000223.1 GCA_016286835.1 Pyramidobacter sp.
AGCCACTCCGCCAGCTCCGCAGAGAACGTTGCGATGAACGCCTGCCCCTCGATACGGGCATACAGCCATTCGTACGAAGTTTCGTCCGGCGCGCCGCGGTTGCTCGCCCGCACCCGCTCGCTGAGCGGGAAAAACAGCGAGATCACGCTCTTTGCGCCCGGCAGCCACTCCTCGGGCGTCATGTGGAACGGCGCGATCACGTCCCAGCTCTTGTAGCGCTCAAAAAGCGGATCGGCCGCGTCGGCCACGCCCAGGATCGGCGCGTCGTACATCACCAGCCCCGTCACCTGCGGATGATCGCTCGCCATCTCCGCTGAAACCACGTTCCCCGGATGCCCGGCAAAATGCTCCGCGCACCAGCGCTCAACAGACAGACGGTCCATGAACAAGCCCCCTTTTATAATCGTTCAACAGACAAGACAAATTCAGAACAAATCAATCATACACCCTCGCGTCGTTTTTGACAGCACTAAAATTAGAAAGCGGAAAGAAAAGGCCGTGAACGGCAGGCAGCAAAAAGCGGCTCTCCCGATGTTCCATGCAGAACATCAGGAGAGCCGTTTCGTTATGTGAGCTATTTCTCCGTTTGCTCCCGTTCCTTCTGGAGCGCTTCCATGTATCCGGCGGTGATGATGCCTGCGGGGAGCGCGACGACGGCGATGCCGAAGAGGGACGAGATCATGGCGACGAGGCGGCCGAGTGTGGTGACGGGATAGAGGTCGCCGTAGCCGACGGTGGTCAGGGAAACGGTCGCCCAGTAGACGGCGTCAAAGAACGTCCTGAACGAATCGGGCTCGACGTTGAAGACGATCAGGGCGGAAATGAGGATGTAACCGACGGCCAGGATCATGACGGCGCCGAGGGCGCGGCGCGAACGTTCGATGACGGAGGCGATGATGATGAGGCTGCGGGAGTAGCGCATGGCTTTGGCGACGCGGAGAACGCGCAAAGCACGGATCATGCGCAACGAACGAAGGAGTTTGAAGCCGCTGCTGAGGAGATTCAGCGCGGGCAGGATCGAGATCAGGTCGACCAGGGCCCAGAGCGTCAGCGGGTAGCGAAGGAAGGAAATGACCTTCCCGCCGCGGAGCTTGTAGTCGGCGGTGAGCCAGCGGAGCGCGTAGTCGGCGATGAAAACGGCGACGGTGATCCTCTCGATCACGTTGAAAAGCGGATAAGAGTCTTTAAAGGCAAGGGGGACCAGACTGAGTAAGATCAGACAGAGCATGGCGGTGTCATAGAAGTTGCTGACGCGGTCGCCGGGGCGGGCGACTTCGATGATCTCGTAGATTCGCTTGCGCATGGTGCGGCTCCTTTCAAAATCGGGTGATGTTTTGTTATAACATCGATCATTGACTTTTACAATGAGATTTGTTCCGCGCCTTCGCGAATTTTCGCGTTTCATCGCCATTTTCATTCAATTTGTAAAATTGAAATAACATTTCAACGGCTACATTATTTTACAGAATCGAAAAGGCGTTTACTTTTTTCCCGCCGTCGCGTATACTACCGACTTATACAACTGCGCGCGGACGTTAAAATATATGTTTTTATCCGCGGCGCGGGAATCAAAAACGAAAGGAAGTTTTGACATGAACAAGAAGTTTTTCGCATTCGTCATGACGTTCGCACTCGCCGCTTCGGCCGCTTTCGGCGCCGACGCGTTCAAGATCGGCGGCACGGGCCCGCTCACGGGCGGCGCGGCCATTTACGGCAACGCGGTGAAGAACGGCGCTCAGATCGCCGCCGACGAGATCAACGCGGCCGGCGCGATCAAGGTGGAAGTGAAGTACGAGGACGACACGCATGACGCCGAGAAGGCCGTCAACGCTTACAACGCGCTGAAGGACTGGGGTATGCAGATCTCGATGGGCTCGGTCACGTCGAAGCCCTGCGAGGCGACGGCCGCCGAGAGTTTCTCCGACCGCATCTTCGCGCTGACGCCCTCCGCTTCCGCCGAAGCTGTCACGGCCGATAAGGACTGCGTGTTCCAGATGTGCTTCGTCGATCCCAACCAGGGCAAGGCTTCGGCTCAGTACATCTCGTCGAAGAACCTGGCCAAGAAGGTCGCCGTGATCTGGAAGAACGACGACGTGTACTCCAAGGGCATCCGCGACACGTTCGTGGAGAAGGCGCCCGAGGCCGGTCTGGAAGTGGTCAGCGACACGACGTTCGCCGACGGCAACGACACGGACTTCTCTGTGCAGCTGGCCGATGCCCAGAAGAACGGCGCCGAGCTGGTCTTCCTGCCGATGTACTATCAGCACGCTTCGCTGATCCTCGCTCAGGCTTCGGCCATGGGCTACGCTCCCAAGTGGTTCGGCGTTGACGGCATGGACGGCATCCTGACGATGGAAGGCTTCAACAAGGCTCTGGCCGAGGGCGTGATGCTGCTCACCCCGTTCAATGCCGACTCGTCCGATCCGAAGACGGCTGCGTTCGTGGCCGAGTACAAGAAGCGCTTCGGCGAAGTTCCCAACCAGTTCGCGGCTGACGCCTACGACTGCGTGTACGCCTACGCCAAGGCGCTCGCTGCCGCCAAGGCCACGCCCGACATGGACGCCGAGAAGCTGTGCGCTCTGATGATCGAGCAGTTCACGACGATGACGTTTGACGGCGTGACGGGGCTCAACATGACCTGGAACAAGAACGGTCAGGTGAGCAAGGATCCCAAGGGCATGATCATCAAAAACGGCGCCTACGTCGGTCTGGACTAAACTTTTTCATCGGAAAGCCTTTTCACGGAGGGGCGCGCACGTTCGCGCTCCTCTTTTTTCTCATCAGTGACTGAGTATTTTGATTCAGGCCTGACACAAAGACACAAAGGCTCAAAGACACGAAGAAAAGCAGGATCAAAAAAGAAGAGATCCCCCGCGTGTTCCACGCGAAACAGATTTATGATTTCCGAACGGATTGTTCCGCGTGAAACGCCGTGTTTATCCCGGTTTTTTCTTTGTGTCTTCGTGTCTTGGGGCCTTCGTGTCGGCTTTGAATCTGACTTTTTGCTTTTGTTTTCTGAGGTGTTTTCATGACGTTTCTCAATTTTCTCATCAGCGGGATCAGCCTGGGCAGCATTTACGCGATCATCGCCCTGGGCTATACGATGGTGTACGGCATCGCCAAGATGCTCAACTTCGCGCACGGCGACGTGATCATGGTGGGCGGCTACGTGTGCTTCTACGCGGTGTACCGCTTCGGCCTGCCGCCGCTTGCGGGCGTCGCGCTGGCTGCGTGCGCCTGCACGATGCTGGGCATCGTCGTCGAAAAGCTGGCGTACAAGCCGCTGCGCGCCGCGCCGTCGCTGGCGGTGCTGATCACGGCCATCGGCGTCAGTTACTTTTTGCAGAACACGGCGCTTCTGCTGTGGACGAGCAATCCCAAGGTTTTCCCTTCGGTCGTCGGCCGCGGCGTGA
>JAEEUD010000224.1 GCA_016286835.1 Pyramidobacter sp.
CGGTCTTGCTCAGTAATAGGAGGGTAAGTAAATGATCCAGAATCCCTTTTTCCCGGAAATCCACGGCAACTTCGGCTTTGGCTGCATGCGCCTGCCCATGAAGGACGGCCAGGTGAATTACGACGAATTCTGCCGCATGGCGGACGCCTTCATCGCCTCCGGCCTCAATTATTTCGATACCGCCCACGGCTATCTCAGCGGTCAGAGTGAAACCGCCATCCGGGACTGCGTGGTCAGGCGTTATGACCGCGGCCGGTTCCTGCTGGCCGATAAGCTGACCGACCCCTATTTCACGAAGGAGGAAGATATCCGCCCCTTCTTTGAAAACCAGCTGAAATGGTGCGGCGTGGAGTATTTCGACTTCTATCTCATGCATGCCCAGGATGGCCATAACTATCCGAAATTCAAGCGCTGCCTGGCTTACGAAACAATGCTTGAGCTGAAAAAGGAAGGCAAGATCCGCCGCTTCGGCATTTCCTTCCACGACAAGGCGGAAGTGCTGGATATGATCCTCACCGAGCACCCGGAAATCGAATTCGTTCAGATCCAGTTCAATTATGTGGATTACGAGGACGCCTCCGTGGAAAGCCGGAAGGTATACGAGGTCTGCGAAAAGCACGGAAAGCCCGTCGTCGTCATGGAGCCGGTGAAGGGCGGAAGTCTGGTGAACCTGCCCGCGGAAGCTGACAGCATCCTGCGGGATTTGAACGGCGGCAGCAACGCCAGCTACGCGCTGCGCTTCGCGGCCAGCTTCCCGAACATGGCCGTCGTCCTCTCCGGCATGAGCGACCTGGCGCAGATGGACGACAACCTCAGCGCCATGAAGGACTTCAAGCCGCTCTCGCCGACCGAGCGCGAAGCCGTCGACATGGTCTGCGCCATCTTTAAAAGCCTCGGCCTGATCCCCTGCACGGCCTGCCGCTACTGCATCGAAGAGAGCGAGTGCCCCAAAGGCATCCGCATCCCCGACCTGTTTGCGGCGAAAAACGCCCACGAGGCGTTCCACAACTGGAACACGAACTATTATTACAGCAACATCATCACCGGCAGCGGCCACGGCAAGGCTTCCGACTGCCTCAAGTGCGGCAGGTGCGAAAAAGTCTGCCCCCAGCACCTGCCCATCCGCACTCTTCTGGCCGATGTGGCCGCGACGTTTGAAAAGTAGTCCATAGCAATGGAAGAACAAGTCATGAGCGTTTTCGACGATCTGCAAAACGGCGCTTCATACGACATTTTCGACCCGCGGTACGTGGAAGAGGCCCACGGAGAAATGGCGCGCTGCCGACACCTCTGCTGGCAGATCAACGGGACTGACCCGGACGAACGCGAAAAGATCGCCGCGCTCGAGGGCGAACTGCTTGGCACGCTTCCCGAAGGCTCTTTCCTGACGCCGCCGTTCCAGGTAGACATCGGCTGTCGTCTGCGGCTGGGGAAGAACGTCTTTGCCAATCACGGCCTCACGGTCATGTCTATCGGTACGATCACGATCGAAGACGGCGTCATGATCGGTCCCGAAGCGGCGCTGCTGACCGTTAACCACGAGCCGAAAAACATCCGCGTCATCAAGACAAGGGAGATCCGCATCAAAAAGAACGCCTGGATCGGCGCCCGCGTCTGCATCCTGCCCGGCGTCACCGTCGGCGAGAACGCAATCGTCGGCACGGGATCCGTCGTCACCAAAGATGTGCCGGACAACTGCGTCGCCGTGGGCAATCCCGCCTGCGTCGTCAAACGGTCCTGACCCCAAAAAGGAGATATTTTCATGAAAAATGTATTTCTGGCGCTGCTGCTTTTTGCGCTTTTACCGGCCGCCTTGCTGGCTGCGCCCGCTGTGAAATATATCGGCGCGCCGAAGTTCCCAGGCGAGTTTCCGCTGCACGGCAATGTCGACGCCGGTAAGGCCGGATCAGAACAGTGGTACGAGATCGAAGGCCGCGGCCAGTTCGTCCGCAACGTTACGATCCCGACGCTGATCCCGTATCTGCCCGAGCAGGGGAAAGCGAACGGCGCGGCGATCATCATCTGCCCTGGCGGCGCTTTTCTGCATCACACGCTCGGCAGCGGCGGTTACGAGGCGGCCGAGTGGTTCCGCTCGCAGGGATTCGCAACGTTCATCCTCAAATACCGCGTCGAGGAGACTCCGCGCGACGAAGAGGAGCATCAGGCCTACGTCGCCATAAAAATGGCCGGCTACCTCGCCGGGGGAGCCAGCGGCGTATACGCGCCTGCCACGCCCGATTACGCCTATGAAGACATCTGCGCTGCGGTAAAACTGCTGCGGACGCGCGCGGCCGAGTTCGGCATCGATCCGAAGCGTATCGGCATCGTCGGCTTTTCCGCCGGGGCGCTGATGGCCGTTTACAACGCGGAGCGCGCTCCGGCCGAAAGCCGCGCCGATTTTATCGCTTCCCTCTACGGTCAGCTCGTCATGCGCGACATGCCAGACCACCTTCCGCCGCTGTTTGCCGCCATGTCGTCCGACGACGTTCTCTCCGGCCAAAGCGGTTTTGAAGTCATTCAGGCCTGGCAGAAGAGAGGCGTGGCCGAGCTGCACCTGTACGGTCTCGGCGGCCACAACTTCGGCATGGGGCACAGGCCGTACACAAGCGCGCTGTGGCCGCAGCAGTTCCTGGAGTGGCTGAGAATGCTCGGTTTCATCAAAGACCGTGCCGTCGCGACGATCCGCCTGAACAACGGCCTGGAAATGCCCCAGTTCGGCCTCGGCACGTTCCTTTCGTCCGAAGCTCAGGCGCATGACGCTGTGCTGGCCGCGCTGAAAGCCGGGTACCGGCATATCGACACGGCTCACGCCTATCAGAACGAGCGCGGTGTGGGGGCCGCCGTCCGCGAGTCCGGTATCCCCCGGGAACAGATCTGGATCACGAGCAAGCTGTGGCCCACGGATTACAATTCCGGCAACGTTGCGGCGTCCATCGACGCGATGCTCGGCCGTCTCGGCACCAGCTACATCGATCTGCTCTATCTCCATCAGCCCGTCGGCGACCGCATGGCCGGCTGGCGCGGCCTTGAAGAGGCGGTGCGGCAGGGCAAAGTCCGTGCGATCGGCCTGTCGAATTTCGACATGAAGGACGGACTTTTTGAGGAGATCCTTGAAAAAGCGAAGATCAAACCAGCGATCGTCCAGATCGAGCTGCACCCCTACGCCCAGCGCAAGGCGGTCCGCGCCAAGTGCGCGAAAGCAGGGATCGCGGTCGAAGGCTGGTACCCCCTCGGCGGCACGCATGGCGGAACGGGCATCCTTTTCAAAGATCCCGTCATCGCCGAAATGGCGCAGCGCTACGGACGCTCGCCGGCGCAGATCAGCCTGCGCTGGCACGTGCAGGAAGGCTTCTCGGTCATCCCCGGTTCGCGGAACCCGGCACATATCCGCGAAA
>JAEEUD010000225.1 GCA_016286835.1 Pyramidobacter sp.
TAGGTCCCGACGATGTTCAGTCCCAGACTTTCGGGCGTGCCGACGAAAAACGGCTCGGCCGCTCTGGAAACGATGACGGGCACGCCGCGCAGGTCCTCCAGCTCGATCACGTCTTTGGCCTCGAGCGGATGACCTTTGGGCATGATCAGGCCGAAACGGTCCATCACCGGCAGCGCAAGCGACTGATAGACGCTGTGGTCCACCTCGGTAAAGATGACCGCGAAATCGATCAGCCCGTTGTCAAGGTCGTCGATCAGGTCCTGCGTGTCGCCGCTGACGACATGAACGCGCACGTCGGGATATTCGCGCAGCAGCTCGGCCACGGCGCGGGACAGACAGTGAAACGTGCGCGACTCGCCCGAGCCGATCCGGATCGATCCGGTCAGACTGTTTTTGATCCGCGACAGCTCGTCCTCCGTGATCTGCACCAGCCGCACCATCTCCTCGGCACGCTTGCGCAGCGCCATGCCTTCCGCCGTCAGAGCGATCCGGCGGTTCCCTCTGACGAACAGCGTCACGTCCAGCTCCCGTTCCAGGTCCCTCATCTGACGCGACAAAGCCGGCTGCGCCATGTGCAGTGCCTCGGCTGCCCCTGAGATCGTCCCCTCGCGGACGACCGCGAGATAATTTCGCATTGCCCTGATATCCATCGCCCACACACCTCTCTTCCTATAAGATTCTAGCATAGCAGACTATCTCAAACAAGTATTTTACTATGGGAAGAGAGCGCGTTACAATACGCGCATGTTCTGAAAGCAGGAGGAACGGGAATGAAGTCGGAAGCGGAGATCATGGAGGGCCTGCGGGACGCGGGATGTCCGGAAGAGGACATCTTGTCCTTCATGAAATGCTATCGGAACGACGATCTGAAGAAGGGCCTGAAAGTCCTCGGCCGGTACCGCCGGTCGCTGCTCGAACGGCTGCACGGGGAGCAGACGAAGATCGACCGTCTCGATTACGTGGTGTACCAAATGCAAAATACTTAACCGGAGGGAAAAGAAATGAAAAAGATGATGGTGTTTGTCGCGGCAATGGTGCTGGCTGCTTCGTTCGCGGCGGCGGTTTCGGCAGAAACGGCAAAGAAAGTGGCGCGCGACGGCGCAAAGATGCAGACGGAGGACCGCGCCATGCCGACGCGCGTGATCGAAAACGGGACGAAGATCGTGATGCACTTCGGCGACACGGTCATCCCCGGCGTGCTCAACGACAGCGAGACGGCGCGGGCCCTGATCGCCAAGCTGCCCTACACCGTCCGCATGAACAGCTATTCGCACGATTTCTGCGGCGTCACGGAAGAACTCCCCTACAAGGAGTCGGAAGTCCACTACGGCTGGCTGAACGGCGACATCGACTACGCCATCAACGCCCCGTACTTCACGATCCTGCACTCCGACGAGGAAAATTCCGAGCAGTACGGCTATCAGGTCAACATCGGCGTGATCACCTGCGAGCTTGAAAAGATCAGAGCGCTGCGCGGAAACTACGACGTGCGCATCGAACTGGCAAAGGACTGACGGATGAAGACGTTCGGGACGCTGCTGGCGTTCCTGTTCGCACTGACCGCCGCAGCGGCCGCTTTTGCCCAGGACGCCGGGGATTACACCCGCTACGCGGACTACGCCCCGGTCAGGGCGACGCCGGCCGCACTGCGGGAAGGTCCCGCTGGGAAAACGCTGGTCGCGTACTTCTCTCGTTCCGGCAACACCGCCGTGCCTGCGGGGACGGACGCCGTTTCGTCCGCCAGCCTGCGCTTCGGCGACGGCGGCGAAACGACCGGCAATGCCGGGCAGATCGCCCGGTGGATCGCGGACGAGACCGGCGGCGACCTGTTCCTGATCCAGACGGAATACACCTATCCGCCTGATTACCGTCAGACGGTGCGCGTCGGCGAGGGGCAGGACAGGGATGGTTATCGTCCCGGACTGGCTTCGCACATAGCGGACATGGCGCGCTATGACACGGTCTGCCTCGTCTATCCGATCTGGCATTATACGCTCCCCGTACCGGTCTGCTCGTTTCTGGACGAGTACGACCTTTCCGGCAAGACCGTCCTGACGTTTGCCACCCACGCGGGCAGCCGCTTTGCCGATACCGTCGGGAGGATCCGCGAGGCGGAGCCGGGCGCGAACGTCGTCAAAGGCGTCGCCGTCGGCGAACGCGAGATCGGCAGCGCGAAAGACGCGGTGCTGGCAGCCGTCAGGAAACACGTCCAAGCGGCCCGGCCGGCACAGGCCCCAGGAAAGGAAAAGACCATGAAGATGAAGATCGACGGCACAGAAGTCGCCGTGCAATGGGAAAACAACGAATCTGTCAGAGCGCTGCGCAAACTGGCCGCCGTAAAGCCGCTGACCGTCCCGATGTCGATGTACGGCGGTTTTGAGCAGGTCGGCTCCCTCGGGACGCGCCTGCCGCGAAACGATACCGTGACGACGACCCGGCCCGGAGACATCGTTTTGTATTCGGGCGATCAGATCGTCATTTTCTACGGTTCCAACTCGTGGTCCTACACGCGGCTGGGACACGTAGTCGGCGCAACGGCGCCGAAAATGGCCGGCCTGCTGGGAAAAGGCGACGTGACGCTGACGATCTGTATGGAGTAAAAGAGGGAGGAAGTTTTTCGATGAGCAAGAAAGTATTAGTGATCTCCACAAGTTTAAGGACAAAGGGCAATTCGGCGGCACTGGCAGCGGCCTTTGCCGATGGAGCAAAAGAAGCGGGACACGAAGTCGAGACCGTGTCGCTGGCGGGCAAAAAGCTCGAGTTCTGCCGCGGCTGCTTCGTCTGCCAGACCACGCAGAAATGCGTCATTCAGGACGACGCCTCGCTGATCGCGCGGAAGATGCTCACCGCCGACGTGCTCGTGTTCTCCACGCCCATTTACTATTACGAGATGAGCGGGCAGATGAAGACAATGCTGGACCGAGCCAATCCCCTGTTCCCGTCGGACTACGCATTCCGCGACGTCTACCTGCTGGCCGTGGCCGCCGATGAGGACGAGAAAGCCATGGAAGGCGCCGTGAAAGGACTGTCGGGCTGGATCGCCTGCTTCCCCAAAGCACGCCTGGCCGGCACGCTCTTCGGCGGGGGCGTTACGAACGTCGGCGACATAACCGGAAAAAAGGTCCTGGACGCCGCCCGCGAAATGGGGCGCAAGGTCTAGGCAGTAACGCACTCGAAGTGAAGTCGATATGGCGGCCGACAGCCTGACCGCCCAAGCCCCCGGAGGCGTAAAACCCCTTCGATTCCGCGATCTCATTGACATAAACGCCGCCGGGTCCCTGCTGGGAGCCGGCGGCGTTTTGCGAGCAGTTTTTTCTTGAAAGAGTTGTCCCAACGAAGAAGTCCCCATCCGATAACAACGACCGGCGTCCCCCATGCGGGGACGCCGGTCG
>JAEEUD010000226.1 GCA_016286835.1 Pyramidobacter sp.
GGATGAATTTTCTGATCCGCACCTACGCCTGGATGACGATCCTGCAGGACACGGGCATCCTCAACGGCCTGTTCCGGATCCTGCGCCTCCCGCAGGCGCACATCATCGGCACGGAGGGCGCGGTCGTCGTCGGCATGGTGTACGACTACCTGCCCTACATGATCCTGCCGATCTACTCCATCATGGCAAAAATGGACGACAAGCTGCTGGAGGCCGCGCGCGACCTCGGCTGCAACGGCTTTTCCGTGCTGCGGCGCGTCATCTTTCCGCTGAGCCTGCCCGGCGTGCTGAGCGGCGTCACGATGGTGCTCATCCCCTCGATCAGCACCTTCTACATCTCGCAGAAGCTCGGCAGCGGCAAGTTCTTCCTGATCGGCGACGCGATCGAGGGGCAGTACGTCGCAAACAATCTGCACTTCGCCGCGGCGATGGCCTTCATCCTGATGGTCGTGCTGCTGCTGTGCATGGCGGCCATGAAACGGCTGACGAACCGACGGGTGACGGGAGGCGGCAGAGCATGAAAACGGCATCGAAGATCTATACGGCGCTGCTCTTCCTCTTCCTGTTCGCGCCGATCGCGATCCTGCTCGTGTTCTCCTTCAACGCGGCGAAATCGCTCACGGTCTTCTCCGGCTTCTCGCTGAAGTGGTACCGCGAGCTGCTGCGCGACGAGAACACGCTCAACAGCGTCAGGAACACGCTGATCCTCGCCTTTTCCGCGATGATCATCTCCACCGTCATGGGCACGGCCGCCTCCGTCGGCATCCAGCGCCTGCGCTCGCGCTGGTACCGCCGCGTGATGGACACGGTCACCGACATCCCGATGACGAACCCGGACATCATCACCGGCATCTCGCTGATGCTCATGTTCGTCTTCGTCGGCCAGCTCTTCGGCGCGTCGACGAGCCTCAACTTCCTGACGATGCTGATCGCCCACGTGACGTTCTGCCTGCCGTACGTGATCCTGCAGGTGCTCCCGAAGCTGCAGCAGATGGACCCCGCGCTGCCGGAGGCGGCGCAGGATCTCGGCTGCACGCCGCTGCGGGCGTTCCTGAAGGTCACGATCCCGGAGATCAGCTCCGGCATCATCACCGGCGCGATCATGGCCTTCACGATGAGCCTGGACGACTTCGTCATCAGCTACTTCACCTCCGGCAACGGCTTCCAGACGCTGCCGATCAGCATCTACAACATGACCAAAAAGACGGTCACGCCGAAGATGTACGCCCTCGCGACGATCATCTTTTTCGTGATCCTGGCGCTGCTGCTCTTCTCCAACCTGCGCGACAACGACGACGCGCGGCGGCTGAAGGCGGCGTGGAAAAGCAGAAAAAGGAGGATCGATCCATGAAGAAAGCCATCTCTGTCGTACTGACAGCCGCGATGCTGCTGACGCTCGCCCTCGCCCTCGGCGGCTGCGGCGGCGCGAAAAAGACGCTGACGCTGAACGTCTACAACTGGGGCGAGTACATCTCGGACGGCAGCGAGGACAGCTACGACACCGTCGCGGCGTTCGAGGCCTGGTACGGGGAGACCCACGACCAGAAGGTCAAGGTCAACTACACCACCTTCAACTCCAACGAGGACATGTACGCAAAGCTCTCCTCCGGCGCCGTCAGCTACGACGTCATCGTCCCCTCAGATTACATGATCGCGAAGCTCATCAGCGAGGACCTGCTCCTCCCGCTGGATTTCAAGAACATCCCCAACTACGCGAACATCGACGAGAGCTTCCGCGGGCTCTACTATGACCCGGACGACCGCTACTCCGTGCCCTACACCTACGGCATCGTCGGCGTCATCTACAACGCCGCCGTCGTGGACGAGGCGGACGCCGCGGGCTGGGATCTGCTCTGGAACGAGAAGTACAGCGGCGGCATCCTGCAGTTCAACAACCCGCGCGACGCCTTCGGCACCGCGATGTATAAGCTCGGCATCGACGTCAACACGACCGACCGCGCCGCCTGGGACGCCGCTTGCGACGAGCTGCTCGCCCAGCGCCCGCTGCGCTACGGTCTCGTGATGGACGAGATCTACAACTACATGGAGTCCGGCGAGACCTCCGTCGGCGCCTACTACGCCGGCGACTACTTCACGATGCTCGAGAACGAGGCCGACGGCGTGGATCTCCGGTTCTATTACCCCGATCCGACGAACTACTACGTCGACGCGATGTGCATCCCCAAGTCCTGCGCGAACAAGGAGCTGGCCGAGACCTTCATCGACTTCATGCTCTCCCACGACGCCGCCGTCGCCAACGCGGAGTACACGTACTACGCCTCCCCGAACCGCGTCGTCTACGAGGACGCGGACTACATCGACGAGATGGGCGAGGACGCCATGGCCGTCCTCTATCCGGGGATCGAGAACTTCAAGGAGCTCTACAACCGCTACGCCTACCGCGCGCTCGACAATGCGACGCTGGACTATATGAACACGCTCTGGGAGAAGGTCAAGATCAACTGACCGCCCCCGTCGGCGCGAAACACGCCCGCTCTCAGGAGGGACCGCCATGAAAAAAACACCGTCGCGCGATTCCCTGCGTCTGCCGGAAAACCGTCTCGTGTTCCGGCAGGGGCTGCGCGACGGCGTGCCGATCGGCCTCGGCTATCTGGCCGTCTCGTTCTCGCTCGGCATCGCGGCGCGCAACGCCGGCATGACGGCGTTCCAGAGCTTCCTCACGAGCGCGCTTTGCAACGCCTCCGCCGGAGAGTACGCCGGCTTCACGATGATCCAGGCCGGGGCTGGGCTGCTGGAGCTCGCGCTCATGATCCTGATCGCGAACGCGCGCTATCTGCTGATGAGCTTTGCCATGAGCCAGCGCCTCCGCCCGGACACCGGGCTGCTGCACCGGCTGCTGATGGGCTTTTACATCACGGACGAGTTTTTCGCCGCCGCCGTCGCGCGGCCCGGATGGCTCAATCCGAACTACACCTACGGCGCCGCGGCGGTCGCCGCGCCCTGCTGGGCGTTCGGGACCGCGCTCGGCTGCATCGCCGGTGAGCTGATGCCTGCGCGGGCCGTCAGCGCGCTTTCCGTCGCGCTGTTCGGCATGTTCCTCGCCGTGATCGTCCCGCCCGCCAGGAAGGATCGTGCGGTGGCGGCGCTTGTGCTGCTCGGCTTCGGCATGAGCTTCCTGTTTGCCCGGCTGCCCGGCCTTTCGGCGCTGTCGGCTGGCACGCGAACCGTGCTGCTGACCGTTCTGCTTGCCGCGGGCGCGGCGCTGCTGCAGCCCATAAAGGAGGACGACGATGCAGCGTAACGTTTGGCTTTATCTTTTGGTGATGTTCGCAGTCGTGTATGCGGTGCGCGTGCTGCCGCTGACGCTGTTTCGCAAGCGCATCACGAATCGCTTTCTGCGCTCGTTCCTCT
>JAEEUD010000227.1 GCA_016286835.1 Pyramidobacter sp.
TTCGAGAAAGCAGTGTATGAGGCGCAGTAACTATATTTTGCAGGATCAAAAAACTTTTTTAACCGGATCAAAAACCTATTGACCCGTTTCGGTGTCTATAGTATAATGTGGAACCGTTGCGCCGCCGCACATTCCGTTGCGGCCGGACGCGCAGCGTGTCTCTCCATAAACGGAGGTCCAGATTGACCCAATTCAGTATCAACATCCTTAGATCTTCTGTCCGGCGGTATAACTATGCCCCGAGTTAAGACCGAAGATCGAAAGGATGGTTCAAAATGACTACCGACACAACTGAATATCGAACAAACGCCAAAGCCAAGGGCGAAAACTGCGTTGACAACGAAAACGGCATCAACCTCATTGATTTTGACGACAGCGGTGACATCGATTACGACAGCTGGAAAGAGGAACGGCGAAATCATCCTCCGACGCTCGCGGAAAAATGTGCCGAATTTCTGGAGAACTGGCCGTTCAGACGGCTGTCGGATTTCTTCAGAGAGTACATCGGGGGCCAGGACGAGGCGATTCAGTCGTTCGCCATGGCGCTGCTGGAGCACCTCGCGTTGGCCGCGAACCCGCATATGGAGCTGAAAAAACGCAACTGCCTGATATACGGGCCGACGGGCTCGGGCAAGACCGAACTCCTGCGCGTCGCGGCAATGATTGTCCCCGTACCAGTCGTCATCGAGGACGCGTCGTCAATCACGCCGACGGGGTTCCGCGGAACAAACAAGGCCGATATATTGGCCGAAATATTCGACAAATACGGCGACGACGCCCGCTATGCCATCGTCTTCCTGGACGAATTCGACAAGCTGTGCCAATGCGGCGACGAAACGGTCGATGCTTTCCATCGGGCATCTCAGCGAGACTTGCTGAAGATGATTGAAGGCGAGACGGTCGCACGGCCTAAGCGGTCCACATACCGTTTCATCGACGCTGGCCCGTCCGAAATGTGCACGGACAATATGATGTTCGTGTGCGGCGGGGTGTTTGAGGGTGCTTTCGAAGAGGCTCCGAAGGTGCGCAGGGCAATCGGCTTCACCGCTGATTTCAGCGACAGCGAAAACAGCTGCGCCCGTGGAAGGCGCGGGGATACCGACAACGCACCCGCTGACGTTAACGCGGTAATCTCTTCGCTCATCAAGTACGGCATGATAGCCGAACTCGCAGGACGCATAAACTGCGTTGTCCGCATACGCCCGCTCACCGAAGAAGCACTCTTCAGCATCCTGTCCGACAAAAAGCGTTCGGCGCTGGACAACATCCGCCTCACTTTCCGTGCGACGTACGGTGTCGAGCTAAGCTTCACCGAAGAAGCGCTGCGCTCAGCATGCCGCAAGGCGTTCCGCCGCAGACTGGGGGCAAGAGGTCTCGCCGCCATCCTTGACGCCGCCGCTCATCAGGCGCTTCTCACCGCTCCAGACGCGGATACGCTTGTCGTGAACGACGGCTATTGACATCTGACCCGAAACCGGAGTAAAGTAACGCTGACGAAAAACGTTGACGAAAGGAATTGACGTAAATGGAACTCAGCGCACTTTACTCCAACGACCCTAATGAAAAACCGCTTGACCGCCTCGTAAACGACGGCGGATTCGTAGGCATTTTCCGTAAAATTGCCGTTGTAGGAGACAGCCTCTCCTCCGGCGAGCTCGAAGCCCGCGACGTGGGAAGCCCGACGACGTACCACGACTGGTTCGACTACTCGTGGGGCCAATACCTTGCCCGCATGGCCGGTACCACCGTGTATAATTTCTCACGTGGCGGGATGACGGCGTCCGAATACTGCAACAGCTACGCTGACGCGATGGGCTGGTGGGGTCACGATAAACTTGCCCAGGCATACCTGATCGCGATGGGCTGCAACGACCTGTTCGGCCTCAATCAGGAGATCGGGAGCGTTGACAACGACATCAAGCCCAACTGGCATTACAATAATCCGACGTTCTGCGGCTATTACGCGCGAATGATCCAGCATTATAAAGAGCTGCAGCCAGAGGCCAAATTCTTCCTTATCACGATGCCTCGCGAGCCTGTGCGCAACGATGCGGAGCGTGGTGCCGAGGACAAGCGCCTTGCCCACCGTCAGCTTATGTACGACCTGGCGGAGCATTTCGAAAACACGTACGTGATCGATCTGCGTGATTACGCGCCTGAGTACGACGATGATTTCAAGCGTATGTTCTTCACCAGCGGCCATATGAACGCCGCGGGCTATCTGCTTACTGCTAAAATGGTAGCGTCGTATATGGACTACATAATCCGCCACGATATTGACAACTTCAACCAGTCCGGTCTGATCGGTACAGGTTTTAAATTCTGCGGCTGATCGCAGCTTTCCGGGGAAAATCGCTATGATCGGTTTTTTTGTTATATTGGCCGTGGCGCTGGTGCTCGCCGCGCTGTACATCTCCGGCGTGATAAAACCGCCTCTGCTGGCTAAAACGCTTTCGTCCGTCGCGTTCGTCGCGCTCGGAGCATATGCGCTTTTCGTGCCCGGAGGCAGAGTGTGGGGCGCGCAGGGTGCCGGAACAGAATTCACACCGTTCCGAGTGCTCGTGTTCTGCGGGCTTTGCTTCGGCGCGCTCGGAGACGTGCTGCTGGAGCTGTTTGACGAAAACGATAAGCGGTTTTTCCTGGGCGTAGGAGCGTTTTTTGTTGGCCACGCACTGTACGTCGCATCGTTTTTCCGGGTCGACAGCTCGTCTGCCTGGATCGCTCTGCTGTGCGCATTCCCGATAGCGGCAATACTTACGGTGTTGTCCGCCCGCCTGCTGACGTTCGAGGGTGCCCGCCGCCTGATCCTGATGACGTACATGTTCGCGTTGTCCTTCATGTGCGCCTTCGCATGGGTCATACTGATCCGCCGCGGCGCCGCGCCGTTCCGCCTGATCGCTCCGGGGGCAATGCTTTTCCTCCTCAGCGATTCCTCTCTCGGTCTGCAGATGTTCGGCAACGCCAGCCTCGCCAGACACCGCCGCCTGCTTGGGACAATATGTCTGATCACGTATTACCTTGCCCAGAACCTGATCGCCTCATCGCTGGCGTTTTGATTTCTCATACCCTGCCAAATAATAAGGGCCGCGGCACTCATAAATCGGGGTGTCGCGGCCCTTACAACTGGTTTCAATCAGCAATCTTCCTTACTTCTTTTTCTTTGTCGCAATGACGACTGCGGCGGCAACGGCAGCCAGCGCGGCGGCGACAGCGAGGACGATCAGGACGATCGTCAGGGCTTTGTTGGCCGAACCGGAAGAATTACCGGAACCACCGGGAGAAGAGGTAGAATTATTGTCACCAGGGTCAGAACCCGGATCGACCGCTGCACTTGCATCAGAATTAAACGCAAATGTGAAACGACCGCCCGG
>JAEEUD010000228.1 GCA_016286835.1 Pyramidobacter sp.
ATGATCGGACTGGTGAGTGAAAAGAAGAATTCCTACGCGTTCCCTTTCACGCCCAGAGGCGCCAGCGCACCGTCGACGATGCGGACAGCGTTGGCGCTGTAACCGACGGTAGCCTGCATCCCGTGGCGGTTGAACGGAAACGTGTAGTTCAGCGCGCCGGAGGTCGTTCCTTCGGAGAAGACTCCCTGAACATAAAGCGTGTCGCGGCTGCCGAACAGGCTGCGGTTCTGCACGTAAAAGCCGCCGCGGTATTCACCGCTGTTTTTGCTGCCGGCGTTGTCGCCGAAGAAGCCCCATGTGATCTGTTTAGGCTCATCGAGCGTCAGAACGTAGTCCGTCGTGCCGGGCTTTTCTCCGGCTTGCACTCGGAGTCGGAGCTGGGCGTCGTTGGTCGAGTTGAAGCGGAGGACATCATTGTTCAGCTCTTTCAGGTTGGCGATGTCGTCTTCTTTCAGGCGCAGGCGGCCGCGGACGTATTTTTTGCGGGTGTGGCGCGCGCCGTTGAGGGTGACGCTGCCGGTTTTGCCCTCGATCAGGGTGATGTGCACCACGCCGCCTTTGACGGTCTGCGCCGGCAGGAAGGCGCGGCAGGTGAACCAGCCGTGTTCGGCATACCAGGCGTTGATCTTGTTCACGATGTCGTACAGGTCCTGCACCGTGACGTCGCTGCCGATGTACGCGCCGGTGATGCTTTGCAGCGCTTCAGGCGTGAGGACGGACGATTCGTCGGTGGTCACTTCGTTCAGCCGGAAGCGCAGTGCCGTTTCGGGCGCTTTCTCGTCGGATGCCGCAGGCGCGTCGATGCCTTTTGACCGGCGGCCTTCGTCGATACGCTGCTGAACGCGCTGGCGTTCGATAAGCTCCTGCGTATCGCGCAGATCGCGCCCCGGCGAGGGAAGCGGGTCAACAGCGAACCCCGGAGGAGCCGTCAGCAGCAGAAAGGTTATGAGAATCGTCAGAACAAAAGTGAGTTTGTTTTTCATGGATACTCCTCCATCAACGCCCGGACAGCGGCGCAGGCCATGCCCGGCAGAGTGTAGAATGAACTGTGAAACAGGCGGCAGAAAACAGACCGACGCTTTTATGGAACCGGCTCATTTCCGGCCGGCCTTATTTATAAAAATCACTGAAATGCTGCGTTTCATTTCTTCGTTCAGGTTCATCGGGTCAGGAATCCGCCGAAATGAGTTTTTGCGCCGTCTTGTCGGCATAGATCACGATCTCGACGGTAAAGGCGCCGTTTTCGGTGCGGACGCTCATCGTGCCGCCGTAGCGGCTGACGGCACCGCGGACGGATGCGAGGCCGATGCCGTGTCCCTTACGGCGCGAACGGGGCAGGCCGTCGGCGTCCAGTTCGATCTTCCCGGCGTAGGGATTATCGACGGCGAGAGCGAGGATGCCGTCGGACATCGTCCGGCACAGCACGCTGACGCGGCGCTGCTGCGGGGGCAGTTCACACACGGCGGCCAGGGAGTTTTCGACAAGGTTGCCGAGCATCGCGCAGTAATCGGCTTCGGCCATGGGCAGGCGCGCCGGCAGGCTGAGCTTCCATTCGATCGACGTTTCCTGTTCCTCGGCCAGCGCGTCGTAGTGCGCGGCCAGGGCATCCACCGAATGGTTGGCGCAGAAGACGCGCGGCGTTTTCGCGGCCGCTTCGGTGATCGGGCGCAGGTATTCGCGCAGTTCCTCGATCCTGCCGCTTTGCACAAATTCGCCGATCACGCGCACGTGCTGGCGAAAATCGTGACGCAGCGCGCGAGAGTACTCCATCGAGCGCTGCAGTTCCTCATAGCGTTTGTTTTCCATCTGCAAAAGCTCCGTCTGTCGCTGCAGCCGTGCGCTTTCGGCATAGCTGACGGCCATCCACCAAAGGAAACCGTAAAGCAGATATAAAAACAACGGCAGCAGAAGCAGCAGCGGAAGCGAGACAGGGCGCAGCCGTCCGATCAGGAGGTTGCCGGGCGAAACGGGGCACATCCACGCAATGAAGAGCGTCGCGACGGCGGGAACGATGAACTGAAAGTTCCACATGCGCTCAAGCCGTTCGTCGGCAAGCAGGACGGGAAATCCGCGCATCAGCAGAGGCAAGCTGACCACGCCAAAGACGAACGAGAGCGCAAGCGCAGTAATGCCGCCGTGCAGACTGAGCAGCCTGGTCGCCTCCCAGAGTGTGTTCTCCGCCTCAACGTCGGCTCCCATGAAAATGCTGAAAAGCAAACAGAACGCGCCCCGCATGATCGCGTAGAAAAAGCAGAACAGCAGCCGTCCGGGGCTGAGTTTTACACAGCAGGCAAAGAACGCGCCCAGAACGATGACGCTGACGATCAGCGCGGGAATGACGGGAAGGAGAAAACGGGAGCAGACGTCGGCAGCCGCCACGATGTAAACGGGCAGAAAGACGCCGGCGGCAAGCGCCACGCGCAAAGGGGGAAAACGCAGCCAGCCGCGCACGGGCAGAAAGATGAAAACGGCGTCGGGGATGATGATGGCAAGTTCAACGGCGTAACGGAGAAAAATGTCCATTCAGAGGCGATCTCCTTTCGGAGCAAAACTTCCGCGCAGGCGGGCGATCTGGTACTGAGCGAACTGTTCCATCAGCTGCGTGCGCCCGCGCACGCGGATCGGCCACATTTGACCGTTTTTCATCACGAAAGCGTCGTTTTCGACCGTTGCGACGTGTTCCATGTTGATGATCAGGCCGCGGTTGCAGAGCAAAAAGCGCGGGTCGGCACCGAAAAGGGCTTCGATCTCGGCAAAGGTCATGCTGCTGTTGATCGGAGCGCCGACGTCAAGGCTGATCTCGACCGAATGTCCGCGGGAGACGGCAGATACGATACTGCTTGCGGGAATGTCGCTGGCGGTACGGTCGTGACGAATAGCGAAAGAAGGTTCCGCGACGCCGAAGAGACGGACGGCCTCGTTCAGAACGCGATGCAGCGTTTCGGCCGCGTAGGGCTTGATGATGTAGTCGAACGCATGGACGGGAAACGCCTGGAACGCGAACTCATCGGACGTGGTGACGAAGACGATGAGCACGCGGCTGTCGATCTCGCGCAGGCGTTTGGCAGTCTCGATGCCGTTCAGCCGGTCCATGCAGATATCGAGAAAGACGAGATGGAACGCACCGCGCTCAAACCGTGCCAGCAGTTCCTCGCCGCCGGCAAAGCACTCGATCCTCCCAATTTCGGCGGCGCAGGAAGGCTCCCATCCGGCAACGGTCTGGTACAGTCGATCGGCATCGGCTTTCAGATCATCGACGATCGCGATATTGAGTTTCACGGAGCTCCCCTCCTTCGCCGTTCCGTTTCCAAGTCATGCACAACTAAGCCTCTGTAATTTTGTACATAAAACTA
>JAEEUD010000008.1 GCA_016286835.1 Pyramidobacter sp.
ACCAAGACCGACGAGGCAGGACACCTGCTTGAACCCATGGAGCAGCTGATCGTCGACGTGCCGGAGACATATCAGGGCGTCGTCATTGAAAAGCTTGCGGCGCGGAAAGCTGAAATGATCAGCATGAACAATCTTTCGACCGGCATCGTCCGTATGGAGTTTGATATTCCTACGCGCGGTCTGCTTGGCTATCGCAACACGTTCCTTACCGACACCCGCGGTCTTGGTATCATGTCCTCGCGCTTCCGCGGCTACGATCTGTGGCGCGGTGAGGTCGTCAGCCGCAATCGCGGTTCGATGATCAGCATGGACACTGGCGCGGCAACCAGTTATCAGCTGGAAAACCTTCAGGAACGCGGCGTTCTCTTCATCAGCCCCGGGACAGAAGTCTACGCCGGACAGGTCGTCGGCGAACACTCGCGCCCGAATGACATCCCGTGCAACCCGACAAAGCGCAAGGCCATGACAAATTACCGTTCCTCGACAAAGGAGCTGGCAACGCATCTTGACGTACCGCGCACTGTCATTCTCGACAGAGCACTGGAATGGATCGCCGACGATGAACTGGTCGAAGCGACTCCTAAAGAGGTGCGCATCCGTAAGACAATTCTTGACATGACCGAGCGTAAAAAAGCAGAAAAGCTGCTCAAGACAGAGGGATAACTTTTTTAGGAGGGAGTTTTGATGAGCAAGATTGCAGTTTTTGGAGCGGGGACGTGGGGTACCGCGCTTTCACAAAGCCTTGCCAGAAGCGGACATGAAGTCTGTATCTGGTGTTTTGAGCACGAACTGGCTCCGGCCATAAACACGAAACACTACAATCCGGTCTATCTTCCGGAATTTGAACTTTCGCCGCTTATTTCCGCAACAGAATCTATCGAAGAAGCTGCTCATTTTTCCGACTTTTGGCTGTTTGTCACGCCAACGCAGTTTCTGCGCGGCACATTGCAGCAACTCAAGTCTTACTATAAACCTGAAATTGAGATCGCAAACGCAGCTAAAGGCGTCGAGATCAGCTCGCTGAAACTGATCAGCCAGATTGTTGAGGAAGTGCTGCCCGGCGCTTCATTCACCGTTCTTTCCGGTCCCAGCCACGCCGAAGAAGTCATTCGCAATCTGCCGCTGGCTGTCGTCAGTGCGTCGATTGATCCACAAGCAGCCGAGCTTTGGCAAAAGCTTTTCAACCGTGACGCCTTCCGTGTATACACCAGTTCCGATGTAATCGGCGTTGAAACAGGCGCGGCAGTTAAAAATGTCGTGGCCGTCGCTTCCGGAATGCTGCACAGCATGGAAATGGGCGATAATGCCACGGCTGCGATGGTTACGCGTGGTCTCTCGGAGATAGTTCGTCTGGGAGTTGCTCTTGGCGGCAAACCTGCGACGTTCTCCGGCCTCGCCGGCGTCGGTGACCTGATGGTCACCGCCTACAGCCGTCATTCCCGCAATTTCCGACTCGGTGAAATGCTCGGCCAAGGGAAAACGCTTGATGAAGCGACAAAAGCGCTTGGTCAGGTGGCCGAAGGGATCTACACCGTCAAAGCGGTTAAAAAGCTCTCAGAAAAACTCAACGTCGAGATGCCGATTTCTAACGCCGTTTATGAGATCCTCTACGGAGGCATGTCGTTAAATGAGGCCGTTAAATCACTTCTGTCCCGCTCTCCCAAGCCGGAATAGATACTTAGCGCTGTTTGTCCAGTCTAACATTAAAATATCACTTGCGTTCTTACGCGACTTATAGTAAACTTCATTCATGGTTTCATAAATTTCAAGGAGGTGTTTCTCTCATGGCAGCAAAGGTTAATAAGGACGTGTGCGTGGGCTGCGGCGCTTGCGAAGGTGCGTGCCCCGTCAGCGCGATTTCGATGGTTGACGGCAAATCCACCGTCAACGAAGGCACCTGCGTCGATTGCGGCACCTGCGTCAGCACCTGCCCCGTCGAGGCTATTTCCCTGTAAGCACCAAATCGGGCCGTTCTCACTTGTGAGGGCGGCTTCTTTTTTCATCTCTTTAAGTGTTCATAAAAACAGACGGCAAACTGCGAATGACCGCAGTTTGCCGTCTGTTTTTAGTCTTTCGAGTTAGAGATATAAGATTCCAATCGCAGGACTCCAAGCGTCAGACCGGCACAGGATGCTGGATATTCGTTTAAAGCACCGCCAAAAGCGGAAATAAGATTTTCGGCACGTTTCTTCCAGACATTATCTCCTGTCAGCTTCAGCAAAGTGACGAGATTATTGAGCATGATTCCAGTCCCTGAAAACATGTAATCGTCCCCTGCATCCCAAGCAGGCATGAGTTCGTGGTCAGAAGAAGCGGCAAGGCTCAATGCGCCTTCAGCACCGAACAGTTCGCCGCATCTTTCTGTCCACTTCCGCGCCGTATCAAGCCATTTCGAATCATCAGTTGCACGGAAGAGTTCAAGATACGCCCAGACCAGCGAGCTCATATCTTCAAGAGTCGCATCCCCTCCACGTGTATCGCCGTAAAGAGCATTGGCAGGTGTACCATCCAAGATAAAGCAGTTCTCGATCCGTCCGATGATCCGCAGGGCGACTGCAAGCCATTCAGGTTCACCCATTTTCCTCGCAGCACGAGCGGAAAGAGCTGCGATCATAGCGTTATCCAGCAAGCGCACGCGTTCTTCCAGAGGCGGAAGAAGACGTTCTTCCCGGGCCTCTGCCAAAGAGGTTGCCAAAGAGACTATGTTCTTTGCTGCCCCCCCAAAGAACGGAAGATTTAAACCAGTCTGGCAGCCCGTCAATGGATCCAGATAATTTCCCTCTTTCGTCATGCCTAGGCATGAACTGTCCTGTTCTAGTGCCGCATCTGCTTCTGCTTTATCCCACAGATAATAACGATCCAGCAAACGCGCGTCGCTCAGACTTTCCCCTGCACACAGCAATCCGTCGCCACGATCAAAACGCCCGAGGATAAAGTTCATACTCTCGGCAAAAACTGAGCCTGCCCCTGATTCTTCACCAAGAGTCTGTACGCACTCCATCAGCGCTAAACAAAGTGCGGCGTTCTGCCCGGCGTGTTTTCCAAGATAGGGCCAACTCCACTCACGATCACGGCAATAGTCGTGAAATCCCCCTTCCAAAGGATCGTGGAGACCTCCAAGACACAGGGCGCTAAGAGTGCGCCGCAAATGTCCCCGCATCTTTTCATCCTCTGGCATATGCCGGCAGAGCCACGCAGACAACGCCATTTTTGGTGCCTGTGGAAACTTTGGCAGTTCTCCCCAACCGCCATAATCCGCGTCTGCTTCGCTTTTCAACTGTGCAGCAGTACGATGTAACAGGTCTTTTTCCATAGGAGCCGAACATGGCGACAGTGCTTCCCTCATCTGCACCGCGTAACTTGCCGCCGCCTCATTGATCTGCGGACGCTTCATCAGCCACAGCCATTTGATTCTCCGCAACACTTCAAGAAGTCCCGGCGTTTTTGTACTGGCGCTTTGACGAGGCATATAAGCAGAAGCAAAAATAGGCTCGCGCAAAGGCGTCAGAAAAAGAAACAATGGCCAGCCGGCATGTCCCAGCATGATCTGAGCCATTGCGCGAGCCGCCTGTGTTACATGAGGCGAAGCGGAAGCATCGCAGAGGACAGGGATATAATCGTTGTTGAGCAGCGCAACGATTTCCTTATCGTCAAAGTTATCCTTCATTGCATATGACCAGCGACTTGTCGCATTGACAACGCACACGCACAAGGGTCTGTCAAGTTTTTGCGCACGCTCCAGCGTCGCAGCGTTCCAGTATCTCCATTCGATCGGTCCCTGCGCCATGGCCCGCAGCAAGGGATTGGCTGAATTGTTACACTTTTCCATGAAGTTCCTCCCACAGTTTCGGCAATTCGCTTAAAGTCTCTATGACAAAATCAGCCCCGCTCTTACGGAGCTGATCAGCAGTATGATTCCCACTCGTTACCCCTACGGCTCTGACACCGGCATTCCGGGCAGTTTCCATGTCGATGCCGGTATCCCCGACGTACATTCCTTCAGAAGGCAAAAAATGCATTCTCCGCGCTGCTTCGAGCACGATCGCCGGATCAGGTTTCGGTTTATGATCATCGATCCCAACAATTACAGGGAAATACTGTTCAAGCCCCGCAGCACGAACGATACCGGACGGCGTGAGACGATTCGTAGCGATAGCAAGAGACGCTCCTGATGATTTGAGGTATTCAAGAGTTGGTATTGTCTCTTTAAAAGCTCTTACACCCGCGTAGTTACGTTCAACAAAAAGTTTTCGATATCTTGGCAACCATTCCGTTTCTGCTGGTCCATCGCCCCAGAAAAAGCGCATTGCATCCACGAGCGCCCAACCAATCGTCGGGCGTACTTCACCAAGAGTCAGCGAACGCAGTTTTTTTTCCTGCGCAAGAGCGTTCAAGTTGCCGCAGATGGCAATAGCACTGTCAACCAGCGTCAGGTCGAAATCAAATATGACACCTTTAATCACAGAATTCACCGCTTTTCAGGTGCTGAAAATTGCTTTTCGCTCTTGATATTGTACCGTCTTTGCCGGGAAATGTGAATTCCCGACCAGAAACACTTTTTCGTTTCGTTTTACCAGTTTTCCCCAAAAGTGAAAACTTATCTTGAAAAATCGGTTCTTGACAGACTCCGTTAAAAACATGTATACTTATCCAAGTGGAATTGTTTCGTTTTGCGCTTTGGCCCAATATACTGCCAGTGTGTCAAACGTTACAATCCGCAATTCACAATCAGGAGGTTTTACTCATGAAAAAGGTTCTTGCGCTCTGTGCTCTTCTTGCCACAGTTCTGACGGGAACTGCTCTGGCTGACACGCCTACGCAGCTCAAGTTTATGGCGGGCCCTCCCGGTGGCAACTGGTTCGCTCTTGGCGGTGAGCTGGCTGACCTCTGGAGCAAAGAGATTATGCCCACCACCAGCGTCACTGGCGGCGCTGTCGGCAATATCATCAATGCCAATGCCCGCAAGTGCGATCTTGGGTTCTCCAACACGTCGATGGTCGCCGTGGCTCAGAAGGGCAGCGACCTTGCCACGTTCAAGAAGGAAGTCAAGAACGCCAAACTGCTCGCCAACCTTTACACTCAGTACACTTACTTCCTTGCCCGCAAGGATTTCGCAGAGAAGAACGGTGTAAAGACCGTTGACGATCTGATCAACAAGAAGCTCGGCTTCCGCTTTGCGACGCTGAAGACCGGCACGGGCTCTGAGTTCGTCGTCAAGAACATCTTTGAGGCAGGTTTCGGCATCGACTACCGCAAGGCTTTCAAAGAGTGGGGCGGCAGCGTGGAGTACGCTTCCTACTCTGGCGGCGCTGATCTGATTGCCGACAACCACCTTGACGTTTTCGCGTTCTCTGTCGGCAAGGTTGCCGCGATCGTCATGCAGATCGAGAGCACGACCGATATCGTCATCCTCGGCATGGAACAGGCCACGCTTGATAAGGTCGGCGAAGCCATCGGTACCGTGACGTTCAACGTTGATCCTGGCATTTACAAGTCCGTGCCCGCAGGTGCTGAGCCTGTCAAGGTCGTCGGCGACTACACCTGCATCGTCGTCCGCGGCGATCTTGACGATAAGGTCGTCTATGATCTCTGCAAGTCGATGTACACGAATGTCGAGATGCTCGCCAAGGGCGTGAAGGACATCGCCGAGCTTGATCCCAAGTCTGCCGTGCCTGAGAAGGGCCTTGACTGCCACCCCGGTGCTGTGATGTACTGGAAGGACGTTCTCGCGTCCAAATAACCGCGAAAAGCATAATAAACACGCAATACGTTCGGAAGGCAGGCTCCAAAAGCCTGCCTTCTCTAGTTACACGTTTTGCCGCCTGCGGCATATCAACTCCTGACTGAGAGGCTGATCTCAAATGACTAAAAGAAAACTCGATGGTGTCATCTCCAAGGCATTATGGCTTTATGTGCTGCTGATGGGGATCTTCCATCTTTACACTGCAATTTTTGGCGCGTTCGAAGCTTATCTGCAGCGAGCGATCCACCTGACTTGGGTCCTGCCAATGGTTTACGTTGTCTACCCCATGTTTGAGAGCAAGGATAAAAAGCCCAAAACTTCAGTCGCATGGTACGACTGGATTTTAGCGATTGTATCGACAATCCCTGGATTCTATATCATGTTCAACTACAATGAGATTGTCGAACGCATGGCCGGCGTTGACGAAGTGACCATGATCCAGCTTGTGCTCGGTACGATCATCATTCTCACGCTGATTGAAGCTACGCGCAGAGCCGTCGGCTTCCCGATCATCCTCGTCTCGCTGGCATTCATGAGCTACTGCATGTACTACCAGATGACCGACATTGCCACGCAGAACGGTCTCACCTCAATTTCCGAAAACTTCTGGCTGTGCTTCAAAGAGGCCTATAAGCAGCTTGTCGAGGAGATGTATCTGCTTGACGAAGGTATCTATTCTTCGTCGCTCGGCGTCTCCGCGACAATAGTCATGATCTTCCTGATCTTCGGCGGATTCCTTGAGAACAGCGGCGTCGGCGAATATTTCATGGAGTTCGCTCAGGCATTCACCGGCACGCAGGCCGGCGGCCCCGCTAAGATCGCCGTCGTCAGCTCGTGTCTGTTCGGTTCAATCTCCGGTTCGGCCGTCGCCAATGTGTACGGAACAGGAACTTTCACGATCCCGCTGATGAAACGCATCGGCTACAAACCTTACTTTGCAGGTGCGGTCGAAGCCGTCGCCAGCTCAGGCGGCCAGATCATGCCGCCTGTCATGGGAGCTGGCGCGTTTGTCATGGCTTCGTTCCTGAACGTGCAGTTCAGCAAGGTCGTTATCGCCGCGTTACTGCCCGCTCTGCTCTACTACGCCGCCGTTCTTGTGATGATCCACCTGACAGCCAAGCGCGACGGACTCAAAGGTTTGAATGAGGACGAACTTCCGAAGAAATCGGACGTGCTCAAACGCATCTATATGATGTCGCCGATCGTTTTGCTCGTTGTCCTCCTTCTCATTGGTTTCACCGCACAGAAATCAGCCGCTTGGGGCATCGTGCTCGCATGGCTCGTTTCTCTGCCCAATCCAAAGCGTCGTATGGGGCCTGTTGGTATCCTCAAAGCAATCCACGACGGCGCTAAAGGCATCCCTGTCGTCTGCACTGCGTGCGCTTCCGCTGGCTTTGTTCTTGGTGCGGTTGCACTCTCAGGCATCGGTCCCAAGATCGTCAGCGCTGTTCTTTCCGTATCCGGTGGTGTTCCTGTCCTCACGCTGATCCTGATTGCCATTGTCTGTCTGATCCTCGGTATGGGACTGCCCACAACGAGTGCCTATATCCTCGCGGCTTCACTCAGTGTTCCTGCCCTTGGTCAACTTCATTTCGACCCGATGGCCGCACACATGTTCGTATTCTACTACGCGATCATTTCCAACATAACACCGCCCGTCGCGTTGGCTGCATATGCAGCTGCGTCGATCGCCGAAGATTCGCCAAACAGGACAGGCTGGGCCGCATGCAGCCTTGGTTTCCTTGCCTTCGTCATTCCCTTTGCGTTCTGCTATGATACGGGCCTGCTGTTCCAGCTCGATTGGCTGCACAACATCATCTCCATTCTCAGCGGCGTCGCGCTCGTGTTCGGCGTGGGATTCAGCTTTACGGGTTATTGCGGAGGAAAACTCCCCCTCTGGATCCGCGTTCTTTTCGTCGCCGCCGGCCTCGGCGCAATGTGGAAGAGTCCGATCATCTCTATGTCGAGCTCTGCTGTGATCGTCGCGCTCTATTTCTTCTGCCAGAAAATGTATGTCAACAAAGCTTCGGTTACAGCCTAGAGACTGTTAAAAAAGACGCTCTGTCCAAACAGACAGAGCGTCTTTTTATTGCTTCTGAATTATTCTTGTTATTAGCAGACTTTGTCCTTAAGACCTTTGCCGGGACGGAAAACGGGGACTTTCTTCGCAGGAATCTCAATAGTCTTGCTGGGATCCTGCGGATTGCGGCCCATACGGGCAGCGCGCTCACGAACTTCGAACGAGCCGAAACCGACAAGCTGCACCTTATCGCCGGCTGCAAGCGCACCTTCGATTGCGGCAAACACGGCGGAAACGGCATCAGCGGCCACTTTCTTCGTCACGTTCGCGTTTTCGGCCACAGCGTTGACAAGCTCAACTTTCGTCATATAAAAATGCCTCCTTAAAATGATAAATAAGAATGCGGCCCCGCTAAGAAAACTATTTCGCGAGACAGCACCATATAATCACAAAATCCCCCACAGGTCAAGACTTTTCGCTATTTCCGTGACTTGTACGCCAGAAAAGACGCAAAGGTACGCCGTCATAATCGCCGGCTTCGCGGATTTTTTTTGATAGATGGTTCTCGAAGCTTTTCGTGACGATCGAAGCGTCGTTGACGAAAAAGATAAACGTGGGCGGTACGGATGAACTCTGCGTGCAGTAATAAATACGCAACCTCCGTCCCGTCCCGTCGGTTGGCAAACGGTCAAACGCCAGCATATCGCGGATGATCCGATTCAAAACAGTCGTGCTGAATCGCGACTGACGGCGGTCATAGACCTGACCGACAAGATCAAGCAGACGATGAAGTCGTCTGCCGGAAACAGCTGACGTAAACAGGACAGGAGCATGCAGAACAAAACGGAACTCTTCGCGCAGCTTCGTCTGAACCTCGTCGCCGACTTCAGGCGTGTTCGGCAAAAGATCCCATTTATTGACGACAAGCACGACGCCCTTGCCGCGCGCAAGGATCTCGTTGACAAGCCGCTGATCCTGTTCGGTCGCAAGTTCACGGGCGTCCATCACAAACACGGCAACGTCGCACTGATCGACGCTGTCCATTGTGCGCACCGTTGAATAAAACTCAATGTCGTCTCGTATCCGGCTTTTCCGGCGCAGTCCGGCCGTATCAACAATACGGAAACGGCGTCCCTTGTATTCGATGACAGAATCAATCGAGTCGCGCGTCGTGCCGGGAATATCGCTGACAAGTGAACGCTCGCTTCCCGTAAGAACATTCAGGATGCTCGACTTGCCCACGTTCGGTCGGCCAACCAGCGCGACTTTAATGGCGTCCTCGTCCACGGGGACTTCGCTCACATTCGCTTCCAGCAACTCACAGGTCTTATCCAGAAGCGCATCAATATCGCGATTATGGAGCGCGCTCACACCGATCACGGTTTCAAAGCCAAGTGAATAAGCCTCGATCACGTCATCCTCATGAGTAAAATCGTCGATCTTATTCACGGCCAGGATGACCCTAGAAGAATATGAACGCAGCACCTGAGCAACGTCCTCGTCCATCCAGGTGATCCCCTGTGTGCCGTCTACGACAAAAATAACGACATCACTTTCTTCAATGGCCTGAAAAATCTGCCCTTTCATGCCTTCCATGATCGGATCCCGGTCTTTCATAAGCAGGCCGCCCGTATCGACAACGTAAAAACTCTTCTCTTTCCACGTTACACGCCCGTAAAGTCGATCGCGCGTCACGCCGGGCATGTCATCGACGATCGCCCGACGTTCGCCGATCATCCTGTTGAACAGTGAGGACTTACCGACATTGGGGCGTCCTACGATTGATACGATTGCCATAGTGATACTCCTTCGCAGTGTGGACGCTCGTCAGTCAGACCACACTTCAATGCGCGGAAATCCGAACCGCGAGCGGTTAATCATGAAATAACGTTCCAAATAGTGACGCAGCTTGGCCATTTGCGGCGTAAAAACGGTAAATATCCGTCCGTTCCCTGGCCAAAGCGTGTTAAAACCAGCCTCGTCAAGCTCAAAAAGAAGATCTTCGCAACTGCCCCACCCCAAAGGTGCCTCAAACTCGACCAGATGCGTGCAGGGAGGGAAACCGAGGCTCATCCGTTCCTTCAATTCAGAGTTCCAGAAATAATGCCAGCCTGCCTGTAAACCGACAATCCAAGGCTGAGAAAATCGGCGGGTCTGAAGCAGTACTTCGCGCGGCGAAGCGCCTCTCCAACATGACTCCAGCAACATGGAATAGGCGTAAAAGCGCGACATGTAACTTGGTCTGCGAGCCTCAGCATCAGCATCAAGCCAGGCAATCAACGCTGGAGAGAGAGAATCGAGCAAAGTCAGCGCACGGCGCGAACCCAGTACAAGCCCGCCTTCTTTTTTGAGGACAGCTATCCTTTTGCGTGCTTCAGTCAGGTTGGCAGGATCGTCGCCATGCCACATCACGACAGGCCGTCCGTTCAGCAGATTTTCTGCGGTGGATCGGATCAGTTCAAGTCCCGGCAAACTGCCCTCAAGGATACGTCCGCCACAGTTTGAGCAATAATCAGGCGCGCTCATTTTACTCCCGCACACCGGACAGCGCAGTCTTCCCTTTTCCATCACAAAAGGAGTTCCGCAACGAGCACAGATGATCGGCTGACCGCAATCGGCACAGCGAATCTCGCCGCTAATGCCGCGTCTGTCTAAAATCCAGAAAACGCAGCTGCCAGTGCTGACGTGACGTACAGTTTCGGAAATCAGCAAGTCAGACAAGGGCAACGGAAATTGCACGCCCTGATACTGTAAATGTGAAGCAACATTCATGTCGATCACACGAATGACTGCATTTTCCTGACTGCGCTTTTCTTCAGGTGCAAATCCCGAAAAAACTCGAGAAGACGGCAATCGTCCCCCAAGGATCAGACGTCCGCACAATTCTCTCGACCTTGCGGCAGCAAAACTGCGCAGTGAAAATACAGGCTGCGACTGGGATCTCCAGGAAAGACTGGCTTCCTCCTCGACGATGATCTGAGCTTTCTGTCGCAGGGGGGCGGCCGCTGCTCCGGGACCGCCGACGATCACCGGCCGATCCGCAGTAAGCACGTTTCTCCACGCTTTCATCATCGCCTGTGCGTTTGACACTGGCCAGAGAATCAGACGTTCTTTAGGAATAACGCCTATCAGGCTTTTATGGAACCGCTTAGCCTGATCCCGCTCAGGAAACAGAACAAGTGCGCCTGCCCTTGCCGTGCGTACTTGTTCGCGATAAAACTGCAAGCGTTCAGACTCGTTATAACGATAGAAAAAATCTGTGGTTCCCGACTCGTTGCCCTGTGATGCTAAACAGTACGGCGGAAAGGGCTCTCCGCGCCAGAACGACGACGGCAACAAGGTACGAAGCACATCAGCCGTAGAGCAGAGAAAAGCGCTCGCGACAATTCGCGCAGCATTAATATAATCTGCGGGGAGCACAGGATCTGTGTCGATGACAGCAGAAATATGCCGCGTCCCCGCCGGAGGCGGTTCATATTCAAAGCCTACGCACAGTCCTACGCGTTCACCTCTTCCCATTGGAACAAGAACTCTTTCCCCGGCGGCACAGACTACATCGCTTTCATACGTAAGCTCATGCCACCAAGGACCGGGAATGAGGACTTTTAAAAAAGACATTCTTCAAGTAGGAATTTATTCCTGTGAAGGCTGCGCAACAGTATTTTCTTGGCTGTCAAAATCAACGTCCGGAGTCTTTGTCTCTGTTTCGTTTTCTAGCTCATTTTCGATCGCGTCGGCAACAGTCTCGTGTTGAAGCTGGACTTGAACGTTGCCCGCTTCCATATCAGCAAGCGCCATCGAAATCGCTTTTTCGTCGGGATCGCCGCTGCCCAAGCCGGCCTTGCTGCCTTTCATCTCACTGATTTGAAGTGCGCGCCGAGCGACGACAGACGTAAGAAGGTACTTATTATGGACGTTGACGTTGTCCATGATCGTATTGAGATTATAAAAATTCATCGTTTTCCTCTCCTTGACTAAACTTTACGCCTGTGACGACGGACGATTTCTACGACTTGCGCGACTGCGTCATCGAGATCACCATTGACGACTTTGTAATCATACAGATCTTGCTGTTTGATTTCATACCTAGCGGTCGCAAGACGCTGCAGGATCTTTTCCTCCGACAATTTATTTTCGGTTTGGGCGTCATTACGCTTACGAAGACGGTCTTCAAGCACTTCAAACGAGGGCGGAAGAAGGAAGATTGCGATCGCTTCGGGATAAAGCTGTTTGATTTGTTTCATACCCTGTACTTCGATATCAAGGACAACGTCGATCCCCTGCTCACGAGGCGGCAGTACCTCCGATTTTAACGTTCCGTAACTGCCGCTGCTGTATACAGCGTGTTCAAGAAAATCTTCCGCCGCGACATGCGCCGCGAATTCATCGTTCGTGACAAAATGATACTTCACGCCGTCAGGCTTATCATCTGCTCTGACATCGCGCGTCGTCAGAGACACCGAGAACTTCAATCCCGGTTCGGCCTCCAACAAACGTTCCACGATTGTGGTTTTTCCTACACCGCTTGGACCGGAAATGATAAAAATCGTTCCCATATTATTCGTCGTCGTCATCTTCACTGTCTCCTTCCGAAATCCGGTTGACGATCGTTTCCGGCTGAATTGCCGACAAAAGTACATGATTACTGTCCGTCACGATGATGGCGCGCGTCTTGCGTCCTTTCGTCGCATCGATCAGACGCCCCGCATCGCGCGCTTCCTCTTTGAGACGTTTCACGGGCGAGGATGACGGCTGGATGATCGCGACAATGCGCTCGGCGACGATCATGTTACCAAAACCGACATGAACAAGCGTACTGGTCATGATCACTCCACGTTCTGGATCTGCTCGCGAATCCGTTCAAGCAGAGTTTTTCCATCGACAACGAGCCAGCGGAGATCGGTGCTTGCCGATTTCGAGCCCATGGTGTTGATTTCTCTGTTCATTTCCTGAACAAGAAAATCAAGTTTGCGGCCGACAGTTCCGCCGTTTTGAAGCAGTTTCCTAAACTGTGACGTATGACTGGCAGAACGCGTCAGTTCCTCGGAAATATCCCACTTATCGGCAAGGATGACAAGTTCCTGTGCGAGCCGTGCGGGATCTGTCTCATACCCAAGTTGAGCGATCGTTTTTGTAACACGTTCGCGGTAATCATGAAAGACGTTCTGTGAAATCTCCTGCCAGCGTGCACTGATCTTATTTAGAAGCTCGTCATACCCGTCAAGATTGCGTGAAATGTCGACGTTCAAAGCCTCCCCTTCGACGCTGCGCATCTCATTCAGTCCGTCAAGCGCGATGTTCAGCTGTTCACTCAGCGCACCCTGCAGCTCGTCTTCGGTGCGATCTTTCAACGAGGAGGCTTCGCAGACACCAGGAAGTTGAAGCAAGCCCGTCAGTTCAGGAATAGGACCGCCGAGTTCAGTATGAAGCTTCATGACCGCTTCATAATAGTCGCGAAGCACCGTCACGTTGAGACGGTCGCGCATTAATGTATCGGCCCATTTTACCTCAGCCCGAACCGTGACTTTGCCACGTGCAAGACGGCCGCGCACGGCGTTCTGGATGAGCGGCTCATATCCGGTCAGCTCACGGTCGACGCGCACGTTCAACTCCAAATAGCGCGAGTTGACGCTGGATATTTCAACAGAAAGAACACCCCAAGGGTAATCTTTTTTTACTCGGTTAAAACCCGTCATACTGTAAAGCACGTTATTACTCCTTCCCGTCACTCACGGCGCGGAGAAAGCCAGTCAAAGACGCCCCACAGATCTGAAACGCCGACTCCCGTCAAAGCACTCAGAGCACAAACAGGAATGTTTTCGCCACGAAACTGCTCTTTAACTCGCGCGACTCTAAACGAACCGGCACGGTCGATTTTGTTGAGCACGATCGTCCGCGGCAATTCGGCGGCGCCGATCTCTTGCAGCGTCATCTGAATCACGTCGTACGTCGCAAGAATATCAGGATCATTGATATCCAGAACGATCAACAGCATATCCGCCTGCGTTGCTTCTTCCAGTGTGGCACGGAAAGCAGCAATCAGTTGCGGCGGCAGTTCGCGAATGAATCCCACCGTATCGGCAAACAGCAGAACACGCCCAGAAGGAGAACGCACAGAACGAACAGCCGTATCCAGGGTCGCAAAAAGCTGATCGGCGGCGTAGAGTTTTTCATCGCCGCAGAGGCGTTTCAGCAAAGTCGTCTTGCCACTGTTAGTGTAACCGACCAAAGCAATCGTCGGCACACCGTTGCGACGTCGCTGCTTACGCTGACTGTCGCGGCGGCGGCGGATCTCTTCGAGCTTACGAGAAATATCGACGGCTCGAACCTGGAGCTTGCGTCGATGGCGCTCAAATTCAGTCTCACCGGGTCCCCGCGTACCGATGCCCGCACCGGCGTTCGACATTTGTCGGCCCAAACCGCGCAAATGCGGTAATTCGTAGCGGCAGCGAGCCAGTTCGACCTGCAGCTTTGCCTCGGCCGTCACAGCACGTTTTTCAAAAATCTTGGTGATAACGAGTGCTCTGTCCCAGACCTCCCGCTCGGTTTTGGCACGAAGGTTGGCAAGCTGTATCGGCGTCAACATGTCATTACAGACGATCAGATCGGCCTGCGAACCTTCCGCAAGCACTTTCAGCGCCTCGGCCTTGCCGGAGCCGATCAGAAAAGCCGGATCGGGGCGTGCTTTTTTTTGCGTGGACACGGCAACGACTTCAATGTCTAGATTCGCCAGGAGCAAGCGCAATTCTTCAAGCAAAAGTTCCAGATCATCCCGATCCGGTAGCTGCAATCCCGTCACGACAGCATGACGGCGTTCTTTGAGAGGATCTTTAAAGTCTGGCGGCAGTGAACTCAGCCAATGCTCTCCTGTTCGAGACGTGCCAGCTCCTTCTGCAAAGTTTCTCGTATCCGTTCACGCTCCTCTTTCATTGAACCTCGTTGCTCCTGAGGTTTCGGCATGATCGGCTCACCGAAGCGGGCGACGATCGGATGACGTGTGATTTTTGAAGAGCCCACGGGCATCGCCTCGAAAGAACCGGCAATGTACAGGGGCACGATCGGCGCATCAACGTTGGTCGCCAGTACGGCGACCCCGCCTTCTAACGGTTTCAGACGGCCGTCAAGCGAACGAGCACCCTCCGGGAAGATCATCAGGCTCTCACCGTTTTTCAACAGCCCAAGAAATGTTTTCAACGCTGCGGCCGCCGTCGCACGATTTTCTTTGCTGACAGGGATCACGCCGAGATTGTTCATCAGCCATGTGAAAATAGGATGGATCTGAAAAAGCTCGATTTTACCCAGCGGCCGCAACGTCCCAGGAAAGACGCAGCCGACGACTACAGGGTCAAGGTTGCTCGTGTGGTTCGCTGCAACGATTACGGGTCGCTGGGAAGGAATCTTTTCAAGTCCTTCGACGCGCAGCCTGTTGTGGATCTTCAAAGCCACCCAGCAGAGATGTTTCGCCAGCCAGTATACACACGCTCTAAGCATGGACGCTCCCCCTTGCTTTTTCAACGATCGCACCGACAACTTCTTCGATGCTCATATCCGATGAATCGACCAGATTCGCATCTTCCGCCTGCCTCAGAGGCGCGATCGCGCGTTTTGCGTCAGCGTCGTCGCGGGCACGAATCTCGTTGAGAAGTTTTTCATAATCGACAGTAACGCCACGGGCGCTCAGCTCGTCATAACGGCGTTTCGCGCGAATTTCCGCGCTCGCGGTCAGGAAGATCTTCACCTGTGCATGAGGAAAAACGACCGTTCCCATGTCGCGTCCGTCTGCTACCAAACCGCCCTTCTGAGCCTGTTCCCGCTGCAGGTTGAGCAGCTTTTCGCGCACAGACGGCAATGCCGAATACAACGATGCGATCTTATCGACAGCGGGGGTTCTGATGAGAGACGAAACGTCGTCACCGTTCAAATACACTTTTTGACCGTCGATCTCGACGCTCACATCCCCAAGGGCTGTTTTGAGCAAATCGTTTTCCTGCGGCGGAATCGCGCGGCTGTCAAGATAATAGGCCAGAGCGCGATACAAAGCCCCCGTATCAAGATAACTTACGTCCAGCGCAGCCGCGACCCGTCTGGCGACGGTGCTCTTCCCTGCGCCCGCAGGGCCGTCGATCGCGATGACCCCAGTCCATTTGTCCATTTTAGCCTCCTTGTAACGTTCACGAGGGAACTAAACGATCCCGCCGTGAAAAACCATTCGCCGCAGTTGTTCGGCGCTGTATTCCTTCGCATGGCCGCATCTGAGACGGCGCAATTCCATTTTGCCGATCTTTCGCCGAAACAAAACCTGGACCTTGAGTCCGGCGGCTTCGGCGATAATACGGATCTCGCGTTTGACGCCTTCGTTAAGTTCAAAACTGAACCAGCGTCCTTCCGGTTCTCTTTGCAGGCAGGTCACTTTGACCGGCCGTAGAGGCTTGCCCTCAAAAATCGTCCCCTCGCGCATCTTCAAGAGTTCGATGTCGGTCGGCGGACGATCCAGCATCACTTCGTATTCCTTCGTGATGCCAGCGCGGGGATGGATCATCTCCTGCGAAAAGTCCCCATCGTTTGTGAGCATCAGCAGTCCCTCGCTCTGAAGATCAAGCCGGCCGACAGGAAAGAGCCGGTAATAGTCATATTCCCGAGGCAGCAGATCGAGAATAACAGGATAGTTTCGGTCCGTCACCGCGCAGATATATCCGCGCGGTTTATGCAGAACC
>JAEEUD010000229.1 GCA_016286835.1 Pyramidobacter sp.
AGACGTCAAGGCGCTGGCCGCCTTTTACGCCGTATCCTGGCGCCCCGACAAGCTTCCCGTTTACGACCAGAGCGATCCCGATCAGCAGCGCGCCAAAGACGCCTTCAAGGCGCTGTGGAACTACGACTCCCATGAGATGCACCGCAGCAACCTGCGCCGCATGATCGACGCGATCATCGCCAATAAGCTGACCGAACGCGTCTGGCAGCTCAACGTCAGCCTGGTCAATTATGAAAAGGCGGAAAAAGAACTTCTGCCCATGCTGAGGAGGTTCGACGAATGTTACAACGCGTTCATGACCGACATGAAACGCCTGGAAAACGGCGGCAAACTCCGCTATGGCGCGGGCGACGGCCGGCTCGCCAATGGCTGGGAGATCTTCAGCCATTCGGGCATGGATATTCTGATGAACCTGAACGGCGAGCCCAAACCGAGATTTGACCGCGCGCTGCGCGTCATCGCCCAGGCCAATGCCATCTGCGCCAAATCCAATCTCGATACTCTTAAAGCCGACCTCAAGAAAGCGCGTTTTGAAGCCCTCAAAGCGCAGGAGTCGTTCCGCGGCGCTTACGCCAAGATCGAGAAAACTCCCGGCTACAAGGAGATCATGAATGTCATGTCGACCGACGAGAACATCATCAACGCCGCGATCGGACTGTACGACTTGGGCATGAAGATAATCGCCAAACTGGAAGACGACGGCACGATCTGCGGCAGGCTGCGCCACTTCAAGGACATTGACCGTTTCGGCGGCCTCGTTCAGGACGGCGTCAGCTACTCCGACGGGGGCGACCCCGACTACCGCCACAAGGTGCGCCGCGGCTTTGAAGAGATGAAGAAGGCCTACGAGAAGTGGGCCGCCCAAATGAGCCAAAAATACGACAACGTCAAACAATACCTGCGCTGGCAGTAGCGCTCTTATGCTGATTGCACGATTTTGATTTAGGAGGCAATGCCGAAAGATGAACGCAAAACTGCTCGCCCTCGCGCTTGCGGCTGTGCTTGCCGCGCCGACCGCGTTCGCCGTCGATACGGGCCGCATGAACCGCGAGATCAAACAGGCCGAATTCTACCTGAAAGAATTTGAAAACGAAGTATCCCGCCAGCGCGGCGGCCAGAAGATGATCTGGCGCAGCAAGAACGACGCCCTCACGCGCATCCAGGCCCTGAGAGAGAGCTATCCCGGCAATCCCGACGTGGAAAAGCTGTTCCAGCGCGCCCGCGTCGCCCTGATGAAGAGCAAGGGCGAGTACACCGAAGTCGATCCCGCCTGGACCGTCTACAAGGCCAACGAGGAGAACCTGCGCAAGATCATCGCCGCGGCCGGACAGAAAGCGTGGGACGACCTGGTCGCGCAGCATAAGGACGAGTTCCTTGAAAAGGCCTTCCCCGCGCCCGACTCGGCGCAGGTCACGCTCGACGAGCTGAAGGACAAATACGTGATCCTCGAGGAAGTGCAGTACCCCGCGCACCAGTTCTACGGCGCCACCAGCGAGTACGTGGCCGAGGGCAAGCCCTCGCAGGGCTGGTGGTTCATCGACATCGCCAAGCGCCAGTGGCTGGGACCCTATGAGGCCGTCAAGCGCTACCGCCGCAACGTTGATTCGTCGATGCAGGACGTGACCAAATGGAAGCTGCTGGGCCGCATCACCGACCTCGCCGCCGAGATCCCCGAGGCCGGCGAGAACAAAGTCGGCTCGCTCCAGTTCGGCTGGGTCGTCACGCCCGTCGCGCTGATGGTCCCCGACCACGTCACGGCGTGGTACGACGCGAACGGCGAAGCCACAGGCACCTACGCCGGCGAGGACCAGGTGGCCGCCATCAAGGACGGTTGGTACACCGTCAAGGAGATCCCCGCCGACGTGACGCCCGAGCGACTGATGGAGATCTTCATGACCGCCATCAAGGAGAAGAACTTCAAGCTCTATCAGGACTGCATCGATCCCGAGCGCCGCAAGACCGAAGTGGCCGAAGACCTCGTCCGCTACCACTGGGACCTGCATCAGGAACGGTTCCACAACGAGTACGTGCACGCCACCTTCGGCAAGGCGAAGATCAGCGTCATCAAGGGCTTTGACGAAGGCAACAGCCTCGAGAACTTCTTCCTCGACCAGAAGCAGCAGGACACGCTGAAGAAGATCGAGGGACAGAAGGTCGAAGAGGCCGTGGTCGAAAGCCGCGCCCTGACCGAAACGGGCAAGCAGCTCGGCTCGCCCGTGGAGCACCGCCTCGTGCGCCGCGGCGGCGGCAGATGGTACGTGGTCGATTACGCGCCGCGGTTCTGATCGAAAGGAGCCATTCACGATGAACGCCTCATTCGCGAAAAAACTCGCCGCGCTCGCGCTTCTGCTCGTTCTAGGCGCTGCCGCGTTCGCCGAGCCGCCGAAGAAAACGCCGGGCACGGAACATTTCGGTCCCGCGCCGTCACAGCAGGCGCCTGCTCCCGCGCCGAAAAAGCAGGAGGAGCGCGGCACCCTGATGACTTCCCAGCGGATGACCGAGATCTACGCCAACGAGTACGCCAACCGCTGTCTCATCGCCGGCGACCAGAACGTCTTCATGAAGCCGTGGAAAAGGGATATGGTCAAAACGGTGATGAAGTTCTACGCCACGCGCTGGTGGCCCGACGAACTCCACTTCGACACGAACGACCCCGATCAGCAGCGCGCGAGCAACCTGTTCAACGCGCTGTGGGAGTACTCGCTCGCCGCCGACTGCCGCCGGCAGATGTTCCGTCTGCTCAGCTTCATCGACGGTTACAACCTCACCGAGAGGTTGCGCAAGATCTTCGTGAGCCTGGAATGCTTCGACTGGGCCGACGAAAACACGGTGCTGCTGCTGAAAGAGTTCGACAACGCCTACGACGCGTTCATGAAAGACATCCGCCGCCTGAACGACGGCAACCGCCTCAGCTACGGCTACGACAATGGCCTGCTGCCAACAGGGCGGCAGATGTTCGACCACTGCGGCATGGGCTATCTCATGACACCCAGTCACCAGCCCAAGGCCTTCTTCGACCGCGCCATCCGCACACTCGACCAGGCCTGCGCCGTGTGCAAAAAGTCCACGCTCGACGACCTGAAGACCGACCTTGCCAAGCTCAAATTCGAGATCGACGACTCACGCAAGGCGTTCCGCCTCGCCGTCAACAAGATCCAGAAGTTCCCCGGCTTCAACGACGTGATGTACATCTGCTCGGCCGACGACGACATCATCAACGCCGCCGAGGAGTTCTACAACTGGGGCATGAAGATGCTGAAGGATCTTGACGACAACGGCACGATCTACGGCAAGATGCGCCATTTCATCGACATCGGCCAT
>JAEEUD010000230.1 GCA_016286835.1 Pyramidobacter sp.
GCCGAAGAGCTCGGGATGCTTCGACTGCTTCTTCGCCACGGAGTAGGAAAGGACATTCGACGTGCTCGCGCCGATGCCGGGCAGGATGCCGATGATCGTGCCGATGACGGCGCTGCGCAGAGCGTTCCACTTCTGGCTCCAGAACTCTTCCAGCGAGAAACCGAAACCCTTCACCTTGACGAATTTCACTTCCACCCGTTCGGCCTTCTGCGAGGTTTTCGCGTTTTCGATCTTGGCGACGATCTCCGCCACGGCAAAGAGTCCGATCAGCACGGGCAGGATGTTGAATCCCACGTTCAGCTCACGGAAGCCGTAGGTGTAGCGGCGGATGTTGCTCACCGGATCAAGCCCGACCGTCGTGAACATGCAGCCCATGACCGCCGAAATGAGGCCTTTTGACAGTGATTTTCCCGCCAGACCGGCGATCATCGTCAGGGAGAACAGGGCCACGGCAAAATACTCGTAGGCGCCGAACTGCACGGCAAGACGCGCCAGCGACGGCGACAGGAACGTCAGGATGATCGTCGAGAAGAGCGTGCCCAGGAACGAGAACACGATCCCCACGCCGAGCGCCTTCAGGCCCTCGCCCTTCGCGGTCATCGGATAGCCGTCCCAGCACGTCGCCACCGATGACGCCGTTCCGGGAATCCTGAGCATGATCGCGGAGATCAGACCGCCGGAAATGCCGCCGATGAACAGTGAGATCAGCAGCGCCATTCCCTGGACGGGCGTCATGGTGTAGGTCATGGGCAGGCAGAGGACGATCGCCGTGGTCGCCGAAAGACCGGGGATCGCGCCGAAGATGATGCCGATGATGATGCCGATGACCATCGTGATGATGTTGACGACAGAGAAGAGCGCGCCCGCGCCCGCAACAAATGACTCAAGCATCCGGATCCCTCCCCTCTAGCCGCCGAACACGGTGCCGACAGGCAGCGCGATGTACAGCACGTTCTTGAACAGATAGTAGGTGCCCGCCGAAAGAAGTACGGAAAAGACGGCGTAGCCGATATAGTTCTTCTTCGCGTAATCAGGAGTGAGCAGCACGCACAGCACGAATATGAAAACTGCTGACGCAAGCATGAACCCCACGGGCTTCAGCGCCGCGATGTAGACGAAGATCAGGATAAACGCGAACGCCACGTTGCGGCGCCCCCTTTTGTCGACGGACTTCGCCGTTTCCTGCACGGCAGCCGGTCCAGTCTCGACAAACTGGTGCCTGACACCTTCGACAAGCTGGATCAGCGCGCAGATGAACAGCACCGCGGCATAGATGCGCGGCATGAACTCGGCGCCGATGCCCTTGTAGCGTTTCACCTGCCGCAGCCCGAACGAGCCGGAGAAGTAAAACAGCGACAGCGCGCCGAACAGCAGGCCGGTGATGAACGGCTTGTTCCAGGAAAAACGGTATTTCTTCATTCCGACACGTTCCTTTCGTCTCTTTTCACCTTTAAAAGCTCTTTATCTGTGAGTTTTAAACAGAATCTTTTGAACACGATTTTAACGACTTTTAGGCATGCTGTCAATGAATGATGCTTTCCGCAGTGCACGACAGACAGCCGGAAAACTGCGTTTTCCACACGGACTGTTTTATTTCCGCGCTCCCCCATCCGCCGCTCCGCGACTTCCCTGGCGACGCAGACTCACAGGCATCCGTCATTGCGGGAATAAACTTCGCACGGGGCAAAAAATGCAGCCTCCCATGCTACAAATCGCGGCATGGGAGACTGAAAATGGTTCAGTTTGTTCGGTTTAGAAGTTCTCGGCGATGTACTTGTAGGCGGACATGCCGGCCTGGGCGCCGTCGCTGGCGGCGGTGATGACCTGGCGGAGCGTGGTGTCGCGCACGTCGCCGGCAGCGAAGATGCCGGGCACGCTCGTCATCATGTCCTTGTCGGTGATGACCCAGCCGCCCTTTTCGGTGCACTTGACGAGGTTCTTGACGAGCTGGTTGTTGGGCTCGGTGCCGACGAACATGAAGACGAACTCGACGGGCAGGTCGCTGATCTCGCCGGTCTTGACGTTCTTCAGCACGGCCTTGGTGACGAGGTCGCCGTCGCCCTCGATGGACTCGACGACGGAATCCATGACGGGGACGACCTTGGGATTCTTCTTCATGCGCTCGACGGCCATCTCGTCGGCGCGGAACTGGTCGCGGCGGTGGATGATGTAGACCTTGTCGGCAAACTGGGTAAGGTAGCAGCCCTCTTCGACGGCCGTGTTTCCGCCGCCGACGACGGCCACTTCGCAGCCTTCGGTGAAGGCGCCGTCGCAGGTGGCGCAGTAGCTGACGCCCTTGCCGGTGTACTCGGCCTCGCCGGGGCAGCCCAGCTTGCGGAACTCGGCGCCGGTAGCGACGATGACGACTTTGGCCTTGAAGTCACCCTTGCTGGTGGCAACGACTTTGAACTTTCCGTCCTCGGCGATGCTGTTGACGGTGCAGTCGACCATCTCGGTGCCGAAGGCCTTGGCGTGCTCGACGAACATCTTGCCGATCTCGGGACCGCTGGTGTGAGCGATCGCGGGATAGTTCTCGATCTCTTCGGTGCGGTTGATCGCGCCGCCCCAGTTGCCCTTTTCAAGGACAACGGTCTTCAGTCCGGCGCGGCGGCAGTAAACGGCTGCGGCAAGTCCGGCGGGACCTCCGCCGATGATGACGACATCTCTTTCTTCCATAGGGATCTTCCTTTCTATGAGTCAAAAAATAGTCAGTTCATTCTCAAACGGCCGGCGCGGGGCAGCGCACCATTCCGTACACCATTATAGCAAAGATTTCGCGTATTTCCAGCACAGCACGCGATCGCGTCCTGCCAGGTCGCGATCACACGATGCTTCCGTAAATCCGCTTGGCGCAAGCGCCCGCAGCGCCTGCGTCTGTTCGTTCCCGCCGTATTCCACGCACAGATATCCTCCGTCGCTGAGGACGCGCCGCGCCAGTGCGAACAGTCCGGCGTACGGCGCCAGGCCGTCTTCGCCGCCGTCAAGCGCCAGGCGGGGCTCCCAGCGCGACACCTCGGGCATCAGTCCGTCGATGACACGCGAAGGGATATACGGCGGATTGGAAACGACGAGCGACACCTCGCAGGCGGGCACATCGTCGGGAGTTTGGCTTTCGACCAGCGTCGCGCGCCCGGCGAAGCCGAACTTTTCAAGGTTGGCCCGGGCGCAGGCGATCGAAGCGGGATTTTTCTCCACCATCACGGCGCGGGCGTGCGGAAATCGGTTCAGCAGCGCCAGGGAAATGCAGCCGGTGCCCGTGCCCCAGTCAAGGAACGTGCCGCCGTCAAAGACCGTTGCGGCGCGCTCGACGAGCAGTT
>JAEEUD010000231.1 GCA_016286835.1 Pyramidobacter sp.
GGCGGCTGTATCCTGATAAATTTTAGTGTACGCGCGAACCAAGCGGGATGTCCTCGGCAGGCGCCAGAAGCGAGATCTTCTCGTCCGGCTGGCCGTGCGTGCCGCTTTCGGCGGCAAGCAGCATTCCGTTGCTGAGGATGCCGCACATCTTGGCAGGCTTGAGGTTGACGACGACGATGATGCGGCGGCCTTCCAGCTCTTCGGGCTTGTAGAAAGCCTTGATGCTCGACACGATCGTGCGCTTCTCGTAACCGAGATCGAGGTCGAGCTTGTAAAGCGAACGGGCTTTCTTGACCTCTTCGACGTGCGTGATCTGCGCCACGCGCAGCTCGACTTTGGCGAAGTCCTCAATGCCGATCTCAGGCTCGTGATCGGCCGGTTCGGCGACGGCAGGCGCCTTCTTGGCAGCCTCACGGGCCTCGACCTGCTTCTTCCACTCCTCGATGTCGATGCGGGGGTAGAGCACACCTTCGGCGCGGCTCACATGAGCGCCGGCCATGCCGCCCCAGGCGTAATCGTCGAAGCGTTTTTCCTGAGCCGTGCCGGTCTGGCCCAGCTGCGCCCAGATCTTCTCGGCCGTCTTCGGCATCACGGGCGCCAGCATCAGCGCGGCCAGCTTCAGCTCTTCGGCCAGCAGGGACAGCACCGTGTCGAGACGGGCGGCCAGCGCTTCGTCCTTGCCCAGCTTCCACGGCATCGTCTCGTCGATGTACTTGTTGGCGCGGCCGATCATGCTCCACAGCGCCTTGAGCGCGTCGTCGAACTGGTAGTTGTCCATGTATTTGCGGTACTCGGCGAACTGCGCCAGCGCCTGAGCCTTGACCTCTTCGTCAAGAGCTTCGACCTGGTTGAACGCCGGCACGACGCCGCCGCGGTACTTCTCGATCATCGTCACCGTGCGGCTGAGCAGGTTGCCGAGGTCGTTGGCGAGGTCGGAGTTGATGCGCTGCACGAGCGCCAGCTCGGAGAAGTCGCCGTCAAGGCCGAACGTCACCTGGCGGAGCAGGAAGTAGCGGAACACGTCGCTGCCGTAGAGCGCGATCATCTCGTGCGGATCGACGACGTTGCCCTTCGACTTGGACATCTTCTCGCCGTCGCGCGTCCACCAGCCGTGCGAGTACACGCAGGCAGGCGGCGTCAGGCCGAGCGCCAGCAGCATGATCGGCCAGACGATGCAGTGGAAGCGGATGATGTCCTTGCCCACGAGGTGATTGACCACGGGCCAGTACTTGTCCATCTTCGCCTGATCGACGCCATAGCCGCAGGCCGTGAGATAGTTGATGAGCGCGTCGAACCACACGTAGATCGTGTGGTGCTCGTCGCCGGGAACGGGAATGCCCCACGGCACGCTGGTGCGCGAGATCGACTGATCCTTCAGCCCCATGCGCAGGAAGCTGACCACTTCGTTGTAGCGAACCTGGGGCTTGATCGCGTCGGGATGTTCCTCGTAGAACTTGAGCAGCTGATCGGCGTAGGCTGACGTGCGCAGGAAGTAGCTCTCCTCCTCCATCTCCTTGAGCGGACGATGGCAGTCGGGGCACGTGTGGTTCTCGCCCTGGCTGGCCTCGGGCACGTAGGTCTCGCAGGGCACGCAGTACCAGCCCTTGTACGTTCCCTTGTAGATATCGCCCTTATCGAGCAGCTTCTTGAAGATCGCCTGAACGGCCTTGACGTGACGCTCCTCCGTGGTGCGGATGAAGTCGTCGTTCGTCGCGTCGATCAGCGGCAACAGCTCGCGGAAGTTCTGCGACAGCATGTCGGTGAGCTGCTGGGGCGTCATACCCTTCTTGGCGGCGCTCTCGCTGACCTTCTGGCCGTGTTCGTCGGTGCCGGTCAAAAAGAACACATCGAAGCCGCTCATGCGCTTGTAGCGCGCCATCGTGTCGGCGGCGATCGTCGTGTAGGAGTGCCCGATGTGGGGCACGTCGTTGACGTAGTAAATGGGCGTGGTGATGTAGAAATTCTTGTCTGCCATGAGAAACCTCCAGGCGCCATAGATTTTGAGCGCGCGAATGGAACGCGCTCAGGGCGCATAAAAAATCCGCCGCGAAATTCCGTTGCGGCGGAATAACTTTGTGATTATAGCAGATTTTCGGGGTTTCGGCGAAGAAAAACCGCGACCAATTTTGTGCTTCGCGAGGTCTGGCTTTACCGTCCTTACCAGCTCAGGCAGAACGCGGCCCTGGCGCTGAACGTACGGTCGTGGCGTCCCTGCTCCAGATCGAGGCCGAAGCTGGCGCTCCAGCATTTGGAAAGCGTCCACTCGCCCTGCGCCGAGGCCACGAACAGCGTGCGGTCGAAACGCGGGCTTTCGAGCCGGTAGCCGCGCGACGAGCCGACCATCCGCGTCCAGACGGCGGGGTCATCGCCGGAAAGGACGCGCTTGCAGCCCAGCGTAAAGCCGTAATAACCGTCTTCCATGCGCCGTTCCGCGTTCAATCCCAGGGTGACGGAGCTGTACAGGCGCGCGAACGAGTCGCTGTGCAGCTTCCACGGCGGCGTTCCCGTCTGGTCGAAGGCTTCCTGGCTGTAGCGCGTGAGCTGGATCCCCGCGAACGGTTTGACATGCCACGTCCGGCCCGGCGTGAGGTCGTAAGCGAAGCGCGCTCCCAGCTCCTGCGTGTCGCTGTGGTAGCGCGAGCTCGTGACGTACTTGCCCAGCACGGTCTCGTCGTTCTCGTGCGTCTGACGCCCGATCGCGGCATGCAGTGCCAGTTCGCTGCGGCCGCTGCGGTTCAGGGCGTACAGGCCCATGCGCCAGTCGCGGACTTTCATGTTCGTGCGCGACTGGCCGCTCATACTCCAGCTGTCGCGGCCGTACTGTCCCAGCACGCCCCAGGTCCAGCCGGAGCGCCCCGTCCAGTCGGCGCCGAGCGTGAAGCCGTATCCCCAGCCCTTGATGCCGCCGCTGCCGAAACGGTCCCAGTCCTTTTCGGCCTTGTACCAGAAATGCGCTTTTTTCGGCTCCAGCGGGGGAAGATCGTTCAGCCAGCCGGCGCGCGCCGCAACGGCACGGCCCAAGCGCTCGCGGTGCATCGTCAGCGCAGCGGCTGCCGCGGCCTCGTTGTCGGCGATGTCGGACAGAGCCTGTTTGCCGCGGCCGTTCTTTTCGCTCAGCAGATCTCTGACCGCCCTTTTCTCGCTTTCAGTCGGTTTGGTGCTTTTCCGGCCGGCGTCTTTCCCGTCTTCGGTCCCCTTGTCCGGGGCCTTATCCGGCTTTTGTTCCTTATCGGGCTGCTTATCCGGCTCCTGACCTTTATCGGGCTGTTTGTCAGGCTCCTTGGCTTTGTCGGGCTGGTTATCCGGTTCC
>JAEEUD010000232.1 GCA_016286835.1 Pyramidobacter sp.
CTCGACGAGAACGCCGGCGCCTTTTTTCATGTAGCGCTCGCACGTTTCCGCGGGTTTGCCCCACACGACGACGGGAATGAACGCGACTTCCTCGCGAAGCTCGCCGTTGGCGTCTTTCCAGGAACGATTGACGGCGACCGAGAACGACGCGACGGCTTTCTGGCTGGCCGTGTAGCGGATCTCGGGATCGCGCGTCACGTTGCCCATGATGATCGCTTTGTTAAACCCTCTCATAAGACATCTCCCTGCTTATTCGCCGACGGCAATGGTCAGCTGACGAACGACAAACGGACGCAGGCCGAGAACACGGCTGAGCTCCTTAAGCTGATCGGGCTCGCTCTTGAACTCGATCACGGCATAGATGCCCTCGGTCAGCTTGTCGATCTCATAAGCAAGACGGCGCTTCCCCCAAACATCGGTCTTGGTGACCTCGCCGCCAAGCTTGGCGATGATCTCCTCAACGGCCTTGACTTCCACGCTGTGGTCCTCGACGGTGGGATTGATGATCACCATCATTTCATATGAACGTACCACGCGCAACACCTCCTCCCTCTGGACTTTTGGCCCCGCATGGGGCAGGGAACTGCAAGAAAGAATTATACTCCCCCGGGCTTTATCCCGCAAGCAGTTTTCGCGTTTTTACAACCGGAAAACTAGAAAAAAACTTTTTTGCGTAAAATCCGCTTATCCCTTCAAAATTCCTCTCAGCCAATCGCGTGTCAGGGCCAGCGTCTCGCGCCAGGCCATTGACGTCACAGAAAGCCCGCCGCAGGTGGGGATAAAGTGGAACAGCCGCCACGGCGAACGGCGCACCAGACTGGCAGCGGGACAGGCGTAAACGTCAAAATCGGCCATCGCCAGCCGCGCGTACAGCAGCGCCCGGAACGTGTGGAAGCGGTCTGTGACGAAGCACACGGCCGGACGTTCCCGCTCGTCGGGGAACGCCCGGCGCAGCAGTCGCGCGCTCAGTTCGACGTTCTGCTGCGTGCTGAGCGAATGGGCCTCGACCAGACGCGGCGTGTCGCCCAGCCAGCGGACCATGACGGGCGCTTCGATGCCCGAAAGCATCAGCATGGCGTTTTCCCGGCCGTCGACCAGCGCCCGCGCGTGGCGCAGTCTCCGCTGTGAAGCGATCGACGGCTGGTAGACATCGCCTTCGGCCACGGCGCCTCCGCCCAAAACGATATAAACGGCATCGCGCGAGGCCGGCGGCTGCGAAACGACGGCCAGATGCTCGAGCGCCGAAAGCATCGTTTTGCCGCAAAAATCGGTGCAGGCGAACGCGAACAGCAGCGTGAACGTCACGGCCAGGCGGCGGCGGTGCCTTCTGATCCAGCGCAGCGGCGCGATCATCGTCAGCAGCATCGCCTCCAGGTACAGTCCCAGAGGCGACAGCAGCGACGCCAGCAGCGTCGAAAAAAAGTACGCCGCGTGCGTCATGGACGAAGCTGAAGCCGCTCGTTCGTGTGCGTGTTCAGATAGGCCTCCAGTCTGACGCGGCTCATGCGGATGTGCGCGCCCATCGCCTCGCGCACGCGCGTTTCGTCATGGGCAAGGAGCGCGTCGATGATCTCGATATGTCCTTCCGCAAGCTTTTTGATGTAGTCGGGGTCGCCGAGCGAATACGGGCGATAGAGGTTGATCACGTCCACGAGCTCCTGGAGCGAGTTCATCAGAAAGCGGTTGCCCGACGCCTGATAGATCAGGGCATGGAAGCGCCGGTCCTCCTCAAGGTATTTCTGCGGATCGGTGCTGTTGTCCATGCCGCGGAAAACTTCCAGAAACTCTTTCAGTTCCGCTTCGGGCGGATCGGCGGCTACGAGCGCGGCGGCGAACTTCTCCAGCTCCTCGCGCAGTTCGTACAGAGCGCTGGCATCGCTGATCGACGGCAGCGAAACGTAAGCGCCCTTTCGCGGCGCCAGCGTCACGAGCGACGTTTTCGCCAGCTGGCGGATCGCCTCGCGGACGGGCGTGCGGGACACGGCCATTTTCTCCGCCAGTTCCACTTCCGAGAGCTTTTCGCCGGGCTTGATGATGCCGCCGACGATCGCCGCCTTGATCTTTTCGTAGACGATTTGACGTAGATCCATGTTCTTAGCCGGATGCAAAGGATTGTACATCGCTCTGTTCTCCTTTTAATGATGTTCGCTCAAAAAGCGGGCGTTCAAGTTTTTTTCGTGTACATATTATACAAAATCCACTTTCGCCGCGCAAGGAAAAACCGACGGAAAGAAAAATCTTTCCGTCGGTTTTTTGAACGATGTTGTGTTGTTCCACGCGAAACACTTCGCGCCGGAGCGTTTAATACTCCGAGAAGCGCGCGTCCATCGCGGCCAGGTATTCTTCCTTCGTGTAGATCGGCTTGAAATGGTCGAGGATCTCATGCGCGCCCTTCGCGCCGTCGCAGAGCAGATCGATCACCGTCGCCAGCAGCGCCTTGGCCGAATCGAGCACGGCCGCGTCGAAGTCAGTGAGATGGAAGGCAGCCGAGTGCAGAGCGCCGACGGAACCGCCGCCGGAGGGATGGATGCCGGGCATGATGTGGCAGATGTCGCCCATGTCGGTCGAAGCGGAGAAATACGACTGCGTGACGTTGTCCTCGCCGACAAGCGCCGCGGCGTTCCTGGCAAACAGCGCGTTGAGGTCCTGATTGACGGCCAGCGGCATGTCGCCGGGGATGCTGGTGAAATGGAACTTGCAGCCGAGTGCGTCGGCGCCGCTCTTGAACGCCTTCTCCACCTTGGCGAAGACCTCGTCGATCGTCGCCGCGGAGGCCGCGCGCACGTAGCCTTCCAGGCGCACGTCGTCGGGAACGCTGTTCACCGAGTCGCCGCCCTTGGTGATGATGAAGTGGACACGCACGTGGTCGTTGTCGCGGAACGTCTCGCGCAGCGCGTTGACAGCGTTGATGCCCGCCACGGCGGCATAGAGCGCGTTGATGCCCTGATCGGGCGCGGCTGCCGCGTGAGCCTGCTTGCCTTCGTAGCGCACCATGAAGACGCGGAAACCGTTGCCGTGGTAGGGAACGGAGAATCCCTTGTGCTCGGCGAACTCGCCGGCGTGGATCATCATCGCCATGTCCACGTCGTCGAACTCACCCAGGCGCACGAACTCGGGCTTGCCGCAAAGGTAGCGGATCTTGCCCTCATCGCGCATTTTCTTGCGGCGGTCGATCTCGATGAACTCCTCGGCGGGAACGGCCATCAGGGCGACCGAACCGTCGAGCTCGTCCATCACGCCGCTCTTTTTCAGCGCCGCGGCCGCCGTAAGAACGATCGACGTCTGCAGATTG
>JAEEUD010000233.1 GCA_016286835.1 Pyramidobacter sp.
CCGGCGCAGAGGTCTTCGGCGCCCTTCAGATCCTTCTGCGCGCCGTAGAGCTCGCTGGGGATAGCGGGGTATACTATAGTAGTGATTTGGGAGGCAATAGTTCCATAAAGTTATAAGACAAGCTGCTATTCGATTGTATCAGCTACGCCGAGTTTACCCTCGGACTTGGAAACGATAATCGTGCCGACGAGGTCACCGAGGCAGTTCATTGTGGTGTAGCCCATATCGATCAGGGCAAAGATGCCGGAGACGATGCCGGCTACTTCAAGCGGCAGGCCAAATGCGTCGATGACGATAGCGATCGTGACGATGCCGCCGCCGGGAACGCCGCCCGCACCCGTAGTGAGGATCAGCGAGAGAATGATCGCGCGTACCAGCATGGCGGTCGAAAGAGGTGCGTTCACTGCCTGAGCTGCAAACAGGAACGTGATGGCCAGCATCATGCCGTTGCCGTCTTTGTTGATCTGCGAGCCCAGCGAGATCGTGAACGACGAGATCGAACGGGGCGCGCCCAGTTTGTCGGCGCAGTCAAGGTTGACAGGTACACAGGCGAGGCTGGATGAGGTGCTCAGTCCGGTGACGATGAGGTTGGAAGCGCCGCGCAGGAACGTCACGGGCCCCATCTGTGCGAAGACGAGCAGGAGCACCAGGTAGAGGCACAGATGGATCAGGATGGCCGCGTAGGAGGCGCCCAGATACTTGGCAAGGAATCCACCCAGCTGTGCGCCGTAGGTGCCAGCCGTGCAACCCATCAGCGAAAAGACGCCGATTGGGGCGTAGACCATGATGCCGCCGATGACCTTGTTGAACAAGTTGGACATCACCTGGAACGTCTCATGCGCCTTCGCCTTGTCCTCAGGCTTGAGGAACAGTACGGCGACGCCGATGATGGCAGAGAAGACGACGATCTGATCAAAGCGGCCCTTCGCCAGCGCGTCGACGATGTTGCCGGGAATCAGGCCGAGGATGGTGCTGCCGAGAGAGGGAACCGTCTGGATCGCCTTGTCATAGCTGCCCTGAAGCACGAATCCTGCGCCGGGCTGGAACAGGTAGCCCGCGCCGAGGCCGACGAGGATGGCGACGACGGTGGTGAGCGCGTAATAGATCATGATCTTGAGACCAACGCGGCCGAACATCTTGGGATCGTCGAGCGACGAGATACCGGCAATCAGATTGAAGACGATCAGCGGCAGCGCCGCCATCTTCAGCAGGTTAAGGAAAATAGTGCCGAGCGGTTTGAGGACGAGGATGTCCTTGCCGAAGGCAAAACCGGCTGCGGCGCCGAGGACAAGAGCTGCGAGGAGCTTGGTAAAAAGTGGAATCTGCATGTACTTCTTGAACATCAACAATCATCCTTTCCGAATAGAGATGTGTGTTACTCTGTTTTTGCCTAAACGGCCCAGTTTTCGGCCCTTGGGCAGCGTATTCAGACGCGAAAGTGGATCACGCCTGGATCTGATCGATCTCGTGAAGCGCTTTCGAGAGCGTCTTCATCTGTTCGTGCGTGTTGTAGAAGTCGAGACCGAAGCGCATGTAGCCGCCGCGCATCGTCGCGTAGATCCTGTATTTGCCGAGGATCCGCACCACGTCGTCCTCGTGCTTGGGCGGGTAGTACACGCAGACCATGCCGCCCCAGTGCTTCGGGTCTTTCGCCTGAACGACGTGCAGCTTCAGGTCAGCGATCTGAGCTCGCAGGTCGGCCTCCAGCGAGCGGATATGCTCGTCGATGTTTTCGATGCCGAGCTCCAGAAGGAGGTCGATCCCCTTCGAGATCGCCCAGATGCAGTTGTAGCTCAGGTTGCCTGATTCGAAGCGCCGGGCGTGCGGGTACCATTCGAGACGGTCGAACTCTGTTGTGATCGAAGGCGGCGCGACGTGGCTGACCGTACTCTGATAGCCGGCGATGCAGGGAATGACGTCCTTCACGATACGGTCCGAGCAGTAGACGATACCCGTGCCCAGCGTGCCTAGCAGGCCCTTGTTGCTGCCTGCGGCCAGATAGTCGATGCACTGTTCCTGCACGTCGATCTTCAGGCGGCCAAGCGATTGGATGCCGTCGACGGCGAAGATCACGCCTTTTTCGCGGCAGGCCTGTCCGAGGCGTTTGAGATCAGCGGCAAAGCCCGTCGAGAATTGGACGGAAGAGACCATCAGGACTTTGGTTTTCTTGTCGATGGCGTCGATCATAGCCTGCATGGGAATCTCGCGGTCTTCCGATCTGACGACCTTCAGTTCGATGCCGCGCCGCTCGTGAGCGTTGATCCACGGGAACAGCGTTGACTGGTGTTCCTGGTCGGCGATGACGACATTGTCGCCCGGCTCCATCTTCAGTCCCATCGCCAGCTCCGAAACGCCTTCCGCCGTGTTCTTGACAAAAGCGATCTCATGCGGATCTGCCGCGTTGATCAGCCTGGCGACTTTCGGGCGGGTGGCGCCGACGATCTCCCACGCCTTGCTCACCACGTCGGCGCCGAAGTTGGACACATAGTCGTCCATGAAGCTCCGGTATGCCGCTTTGACGCGTTCAGGCGGCATGACCACCGAAGACACATTCAGGAAGATGACGTCCCTGAGGTATCCGTATTCCTGATCGATCAGTTTCTGATCCAGCATATCTCTCCCTCTTTCCTCAGCATAGTGAGTTCAGCCGTTAGTTAATAGATGAACACCGTCGAAGCCAGGTTTTTGAGCAGCGCGATCACGCTCCACGCTGCCGATGTACTCGATTTGGGATTTTCCGGATCGGGACGCGAGCGGATCGTGATGTCGGCCGTGACCAGCGCATTTTCCAGATGGACGCTGTGCTGGTTCTCCTTCAGTCCCGGCACGCTCCTGATCGAAACGGCAATGTCGGGACACTGAGAGGCCAGACAGGCGGCCACAGCGACGTTGACGTTTTTGGGAAAACCGGTGATGGCGTCCGTCACGTTCCCGGAAAAAGCCAGAGTCTCGGCGTCGGCAGGCAGTTCCTTCCCTGCCAGATACGGTGCGCCGTTCAGGCTCTTCGGCGCCTTTGAACTCACGATCGCCGTTTTCGTCGGTCCCATCATCGCCATCGTCTGCATGATATCCAGACCGCCGAGGGCGCCGTTGACGAGATAGATCTTTCGTCCGTTTACACGGGCCGCTTCTTCCAATTGCGCTTTCAGTCCCGCGTCAGCCAGCGAGCCGATCGAGATGATCAACAGATCCCGGCCGGAATTGAGCACTTTGACGCCGTGAGCCTTCACTGCAGCTATCCCCGCGACTTCGAGGACCAGTTCGGGACCATCGTTAAGCAGCTCGTCGAG
>JAEEUD010000234.1 GCA_016286835.1 Pyramidobacter sp.
AACAAGCACGTCGTCGCTGATGATCTCTCTGATCTCGGCGGGGCGCTCCCAGCCTTCTTCGTTGTCGGCGGGGAGCTGGTAGAGGCGCTTGCCCAGCCACTGGCTGTACAGCGTCGAAGCGATGGTCATCGGCAGGGCGATGATGATGCCCCAGAGGATGAACTGGCCCACGTCAACGCCGAAAGTGCCGGCCACGCCGAGCGGTCCGGGCGTGGGAGGAACCAGCGAGTGAGTGATGACCAGACCGGCAGCCAGGGGGCCGGCGATGGCCACGATGGAGCGGCGGGTCTTCTTGGAAATGGCCTTGGCGATGGGGCTGACCACGACGAAGCCGGAATCGCAGAAGATGGGGATGGAGACGATGAAGCCCGTCACGGCCATGGCCCAGTGTTCATGCTTTTTGCCGAACAGCTTGATGAAGGTCAGGGCCATGCGCTCCGCGGCGCCCGTCTTGTCGAAGATCTGGCCCATCATCACGCCGAAGCCGATGATGATGCCGATGCTGCCCAGCGTTCCGCCGAATCCCTTGATGATGGAACCGGGGATCTGCGCGGCGGGCATGCCGCCGATCAGGCCGATGAGCACTGCGGCGATGTTCAGACCGAGAAACGCGTGAACCTTAGTCTTGAGGATCAGGTAAACCAGAACAACAATACCGATGAGCAACGCGATTATCATTCTACTGCCTTCCATGGTGACAACTCCTCTCAATCGATTAGGTTACGGCCTTGGTGCGAAATGACTGAAAACGGCTTATCCCTGCAAAAACGCCGGAGCGTACTTCACCGCCAGACGGACGGCTTCCTTCATGCTGACCGCGCTGGCGATCCCTTTACCGGCGATGTCGAACGCGGTCCCGTGGTCCACGGAGGTGCGCAGGATCGGCATCCCCGCGGTGATCGAGATCGTGCGCTCGAAGTCCAGCGTCTTTGTAGCGATATGCCCCTGGTCATGATAGAGACTGAGCACGCTGTTGTACTTGCCGTGGAGCGCCTGCGAGAAGACGGAATCCGCGCCGATGGGCCCTGCGACTTTGTACCCGCGCTTCTGAAGCTCTTCCACCGCCGGGAAGACCTCTTTCACCTCTTCGTCGCCGAACAAGCCGTGCTCGCCGCTGTGCGGGTTCAGCCCCGCGATCGCCATCGTTCCTTCCGTCACGCCCAGCTTGCGCAGCGCGTCGGTGCAACGGATCACGTAGTCGATGATGCGGTCCTTCGTGACCATATCGCAGGCTTTGCGCAGGGAAACGTGGCGGGACAGGAAAAACACGCGCAGGTTGTTGACTTCGAACAGGGTCAGAGGATCGTCGGTGTGGGTCAGCGCGCTGAAGATCTCCGTATGACCGATAAAATTGACGCCTCCTTTCCGCAAAGATTCTTTATTGATAGGTGTCGTCGACACCGCATCAACGATCCGGGCGTTGGCCAGCTCGATGCTTTTTGCGATGTACTCGTAAGCCGCGCGTCCGCACATGCCGTTGACTTCGCCCACGCGGAACTGGGCCATGTCGATGTTGTCCAGGTCGATCAGGTTGAGCACGCCGGGTTCATATTTTCCGTCCTCGGGCGTCTTCACGACGTTGATCTCCAGGCGGGGACTGCCCGGGTAATTCATGGCGTACTCGAAAACCTTCCGGCTGCCCACCACGATGCAGCGGGCAGTGCGCTGGGTCTCCTCATCCGCGACGGTCTTCAGCACGATCTCAGGTCCGATTCCGGCAGGATCCCCCATGGGGATCGCGATCAAAGGTCTCATTCTTTTATCCTCCTTAGTAGTGTTATCCCAAATGCTCAGACAGGTAGTCTGTACAGACGACCATGGCGTTTTCGCCGCCAACCATGCCGCCCTTGCTCACAAAAGCCTTGCCCGACAGTTTGCCGCCGATGGCGATGCCGTATCCCGCCAGCGGGAGCACCTCGTCCAGCAAGCGCAGCGCGACCGTCCCCGCAGCGCTATGGATCGCCGCGGTGATGTCGCCTCCGGTGGAGTAGACCCCGCCGATCTCCGGGCACGCCGCCAGAACGCCCAGCGTCACTTCGGCGAAGGCGGTGTTGATCTTCTCCGACAGGTCCTCAAGGCTCAGTCCCCGCCGTTCCATATACGGCTCGAAGGGGACGCGCCGCTTGGGATCGATGCCGCAGCCGATCACCGCCAGAATGTCCGACTCGTCGCGACGGCGGAGCAGTTCCTCTTTCAGGCGTTCGATCTCGGCCGCGCGGCTTTCGTCGCTCTCCAAAACCTTGGCCGTGTCCAGAAAGACTGCCGTTACAGAACGTTTTGCCAGCAGCATGCGGGTCTGGGTTCCGGCCACGCCGTTGACGGAGCCGATCGAGCAGAAGACTTTTCCCGCAGCCTTCTTTGCCTTTTTGACGGGAATGAGCTGCCTGCCAAGGTACGCAGTGAACGGCCCTGGGTCGACGCTTACCGTCTTGATCCCGGAAAGGGCAACGGCCTTCGCGACCGTTTGCAGATCGTCCTCGGTGACGCTGTCCACCAGCATGATCCGGGCGCCTTTTTCGCGTCTGTCCGCGATCACCGTGGCCAGATGCTCCGCGCCGTTGTGAACGTCATCAAGGCGGATCGCCGACACCGTGTATTTTGTCTGTCCCTGGAACAGCGCGAACGCATCGGTGGTATGGATGGGGCATTTGGGATCTGCCGCAGCCTCTGTCCGGCGCAGGGGAACACCGTTGACCAGAAGATGGCTGCCGACGATCACCCGTCCCGAGCTGGGGAAACAGGGCACGCAGACGGCAATGTACTCCGGCCCCAGAGTGTCCAGAAAGGCGTCCGTCTCACTGCCGAGATTTCCCCGCAGGGTGCTGTCGATGCGTTTGGCATAGAGACAGGTCTCCGGCCCCGGCAGGGTGACAAGGGCCTCGCGGACCCGATGATAGGCTTCCTCGGGGCTGACCGAGCGGCTGTCGGTCGGGAAGACCAGACAGTCGCACTCCCCGACGGAGCCGGCCGAACCGATGGACGAATGAAGCAGCGTCAACGTGTCAAATCCGTTCTTTTTCAGCAATACGCCGGTGGCGTTGGCGCCGGTCAGATCATCTGCTACCACAATACATTTGGCCATAAAACCGACCTCCTGAGAATGATCTCCATTACGGTCATCTGACAACTTGACGGATCGGTCACTTTATTAAATGAACAAATCCGCAAACTTTTCCAACCGACTTTTTTACTATAAAATGAATTCTAACACCAAAAGAACAGATGTGCAATTATTTTTTAAGAGTCGATTTTGACTTGGACGGCTTGTATTTGTCCTTGGTCATGAGC
>JAEEUD010000235.1 GCA_016286835.1 Pyramidobacter sp.
GCCTGATCATGCGCAGGGACGGCAAGGGCGGGTGGAACGGTCCTGCGTTCTTCTCGATCAGCGGCGGTTCGTTCGGGCTCCAGCTCGGCGCGTCGTCGACGGCGCTCGTACTCACGGTCAACACGCAGAAGGGCCTTGAAGCCTTCCGCGGCGGCAGCTTCACGCTCGGCGCCGACGTGACGGCCGCGGCCGGACCGGGCGGCAAGACGGGCTATGTGGGAACGACGGTCAACGCCAAAGCCCCCATTTACAGCTACTCGCTGACGAAGGGCGTGTTCGGCGGTGTCGCCCTTGACGGCTCGGCCATCAGTGAGCTTCCCGGCGTCAACGATGATTGTTGGGGCACGCACATGAACAACGTGCAGATCCTCGACAAAAAGAGCGACCGTCCCGAGGTCCGCGAGCTTGCCAGATTGCTCGACAGGCTTTCTTCTTTGAGCAAATAGAATCTGCATAAAACAAGGCCGTTTTCGTCCCGGAATGACGAAAACGGCCTTGTTCTTTTATTCCTTTTCCTCGGGCGAAACGATGCCGTCCACGTGGTGCAGCTGGTACTCGGTGAGGATCTTCTGCTCGATGATGCGCCCCGTGCCGTGGCAGTCCTCGCACTCGCGTTCCTCCGTGCCGTAGTTGATGCTGCCCAGACCGCCGCAGCTTTTGCAGACGCGCACCTTCATCGTCTCCTTGTCGAACGAGAGGTTTTCGCTGAGGCTGTCGAGCGTGAACTCCTCTTTCAGCGTCTTCACGAGCAGGCGACCAGTGCCCGAGCACTCGGAGCACTTGAAGCGGTTGCCTTTCAGGTCGATGCCGAAGCCAAGCCCCTTGCACTTCTTGCAGATGTGGATCTTCATAGTTTCCGGATCGAATTCCATCGGTCAAAACCCCTTTCACGGATCAGATACTCCGTTATTATACCCGACGGGCGCGCAAAAATCCAAAACAAAAAACGCAGGGCTCCCGCTTACGTTTGCGGGAGCCCTGCGCATAATGCGTCGGATCAGTATTTTTCGTGACGGGGACGCTCGCGGCGCTCAAAACGTTCCCCCGTGCGCTCGAAGCGTTCGCGGTCGAGCCGTTCGCCGGAACGGTCAAAGCGTCTCTCGCGCCTCGGCCCGGAAAGACGCGGCTCGCGCGGACCGACGTCGAGCAGGCCGCGGTCGATCAGGCGGCTGCGGCCGCCGTCGTTGAGCTTGTCGAGCGCGGCAGGGCTGAGCTCGACCTCAGTGTGCGTGTCGCGCATCTTGATGTTGCCGATCTCGTTGCGGTCGACGCCAAGCGAGCTGCACAACGCGCCCAAAATGCGCCCCACCGACCACTCCGTGTCGTTGCGGCCCTTGGAAACGCGGATGAGCACGCCGCGGCCGCGCGGCGAAGCTCCGTCGCGGAAGCGAAGACGCTCGCGCGGCGTGCCGTCAAAGCGCACGCCGGTGCGCACGCCGCGGCGGCTTTCAGCGCGATCGCGCCGTGCGTCCAGTTCGCGTTGGAGCGTCTCGCGCAGCGCGTAGCCCGTAGGGATGTCCTTGACGATCACCGACAGCAGCTTGGCCGCCAGCTCTGCGCCGTCCTCGCTCTTTTCCAGCAGCGACTCGGCCCAGGCGCGCACCTCCGGCGACGGCTCCACGGCCAGCAGCGATTCCTCGCGCGCTTCGCGCTGGATGATGCTGATCTCGCGCACGTCGGGCACCTTCTGCCACTCCACGCGCATCTGCGACGTGCGGATCATGAACTTGAAACGCCCCGACTCCGCCGGCGTGAGGAGAAGGATGTTGCTGCCCTCGTGTCCGGCCCGGCCTGTGCGCCCTGAGCGGTGAACGAACGTTTCCATGTCGTCAGGCAGTCCCAGCTGGATCACGTGCGACACGCCCTGCACGTCCAGCCCGCGCGCGGCCACGTTGGTGGCCACGAGAACGGGGATGCGTCCCGTGCGGAACGACTCGAGCGCGTTGCTTCTCTCGCGCTGTGTCATGTCGCCGTTCAGCGCCAGCGCCATGATGCCCTCTTCCTGCAGGCGGCCGGCCACCTCGCCCGTGTCCGCCTTCGTGTGGCAGAAGACGAGGCACAGCGTCGGACGCTCCCAGAGGATCACGTTCACCAGCGATTCCATGCGCTGCCTGGTGGGGCACAGATAGGCGCGGTGCACGATGTCGGCGTGCTGCTCCTCGTCGTGGTTCAGTTCCAGCCGCAGCGGATCGGTCAGATAACGCTGCGCCAGCTGGAAGACCGGTTCCGGCATCGTTGCGGAGAAAAGCCACGTACGTTTGCGGTTCGTCGCTGCGTCGAGAATGGCCTCCAGTTCCTCGCGGAAGCCCATGTCCATCATGCTGTCGCCCTCGTCCAGCACCAGCGTCTCGATCTCGCTCAGGTCGAGCGTGCCGCGGCGCACGTGGTCGAGCACGCGACCCGGCGTGCCGACGACCACCGTCGTGCCATGGCGGAGCTTGAAGATCTGGTGCTCCATGCTCATGCCGCCGACGATCGCTGCCGTGCCGAGGCCCTTGATGCGGCCGAAGAACTCCGACTCGTTGGCGTTCTGCATCGCCAGCTCGCGCGTGGGCGAGAGCACGAGCACGCGCGGGTTCTTGTTGCCGCCTTCCAGCTCGCTCAGGATCGGCAGCAGGAACGCCAGCGTCTTGCCCGAACCGGTCCGTGCCTGCACCACCATGTCGCGCTGCAGATCGGCCTGCGACAAAACCTGTTCCTGCACCTGCGTCGGCTCGGTAAAGCCGCGCTGATCGAGCGCGGCCAGAAAGCTCTCCGGCAGATTGAAATCACGAAAACTTGCGGTCACTTTGAAAAATCCTCCCAGAAAAAACATGCGGGAATTCAGCAAAGGACCGCTCGTCTCCCCAAAGATGAACAAAAGAACAGTCCTTCGGACAAAAATCCCCAATTCAACGCCGAAACGCGGCGTCACGAATTTGCTATTATGAAGGAAGAGGGGAGTTTTGTCAAACGAAAAAAGCGGCGGCGAGGAATGTTTTACGTGAAACATCCTTCACCGCCGTCTTCTGTTGATGCGACTTAGCGAAATGACTTTTTGTACTACTCCCGAACGAGGCGCTTGACGAAATGATACAGCAGCGCGGCGCCCCAGCCGGTAGCGCCTTTGCCGCTGCCCGGCGCGCCGTCGGCGTAATAGCACACGGGCGCCATGTCGATGTGCAGCCACGGGCGCTTTTCCGCGAACTCGCGCAGGAAGAGTCCGGCGAGGATCGCGCCGCCGCCGGAAGGGTTGCCGGGTACGGAGTTGCGCAGATCGGCGAAGGGGGAGTCGAGCAGCGGGCGA
>JAEEUD010000236.1 GCA_016286835.1 Pyramidobacter sp.
GATGTCATCATCGGCATCGGCGGCGGCAAGATCTTCGACACGGCCAAGGCTGTCGCGTACTATGCCAAGCTGCCCGTCGTCATCTGCCCCACGATCGCCAGCACCGACGCGCCCTGCTCGGCGCTTTCGGTCATCTACACCGATGAGGGCGCGTTCGCCGAGTACCTGTTCCTGCCCGCCAACCCCAACATCGTGCTGATGGACAGCGAGATCATCTCCAAGAGCCCTGTGCGCATGACCGTCAGCGGCATGGGCGACGCCATGGCCACCTATTTCGAAGCCCGCGCCTGCGTCAACTCCGGCGCCGGCAACTTCTGCGGCGGCACCGTCGGCGTCACCTCGTTCGGCATCGCCCGCCTCTGCTATGACACGCTGATCGCCGAGGGCCGCAAGGCCAAGGCCGCGCTCGAAGTCCAGGCCCTCACGCCTTCTGTTGAGCGCATCATCGAGGCCAACACGCTGCTGTCGGGCATCGGCTTCGAGTCGTGCGGCATCGCCGCCGCCCATGCGATCCACAACGGTCTGACCATCCTGCCCGAGTGCCACCACATGCAGCACGGCGAGAAGGTCAACTTCGGCACGCTGACGCAGCTCGTACTGGAGAACATCCCCGAGGAAGAACTGGCCGACATGCTCGACTGGATGACCGACGTGGGCCTGCCCGTCACGTTTGCCGAGCTGGGCATCACCGACACGAGCCGCGAGCATCTGTTCCCCGTCGCCGAGGCCGCCTGCGCTCCCACCGACACGCTGCACAATCTGCCCTTCCCCGTTGACGCCGAAATGGTCTACAACGCCATGGTCGCCGCCGACGCGCTGGGCCGCAAGACGCTGGCAGCAAAGTTCGCGGAATAAGGACGGAAAACATTCGGTGCCGCCGGAGGCTTTTGCGCTCCGGCGGCACTGTTGTATAATGACGGCGAAAAACTGCACAGCAAGGAGAGACCAGGAATGTCTTACATGACGACCTTTACGGGAAAGCATTTCGACCCCGCTTCTCCCGATCCGGCGCTGATCGACGCGCGCGACATCGCCCACGCGCTTTCGCTGATCACGCGCGGCAACGGGCATGTGAAGACGTTCTGGTCGGTCGCTTCGCACTGTCTGGCCTGCGAGGCCGAAGCCGCCGCGCGCGGTCTGAGCGTCCGCGTACGTCTGGCCTGTCTGCTCCACGATGCCGGCGAAGCCTACCTGTACGACCTCATCCGCCCGATCAAAGAACTTCTGCCCGGCTACGCGCGCGTCGAAGAGCGTCTGCTGGAAACGATCTGGAACGCCTTTCTCGACCGTCCGCTGACGGCCGCCGAGCGCGACGCCGTGTTCGGGATCGACGACGACATGCTCTCGTGCGATTTTCATTATTTGATGGCCGAAGAGCTCGGCGGGCGCTGGAAAAACGTCCGCGTCGTGCCGGATTACCGTTTTGTGCCGTTCGCCGCCGTCGAAGCGGCCTATCTGAAACGCCTTGAAGCGCTGCGCGCGGCGCTGTGAAACCGAACAGTTTGTTCTCCGTGAAACAAAAAACACGCCATCCGCGCCCGAATGATCCATTCGGGAACGGATGGCGTGTTTTATTGCGTTACGGCGGCACTATTTGAGCGCGTTCATGTCGCTGCCGGTGAGCTTGTAGGCCGCGCCGACAAAGGCGATGACACCCGTAGGGATAGCTTTTTCGCTGAACACGTGCTTGGGGTTGTGCAGGCCGATGTGCGATTCGGGGCGCTCGTCGCCGGTGCCGAGGCGGAAGAACGCGCCGGGGACTTTCTCGAGATAAAACGCGAAGTCTTCCGAGCCCATCGACGGCGTGGGCAGGTCCTTGAGTTTGTCGGGGCCGAGCAGTTCGTTCACCACGTCGATAACGGCGTCGCAGTACTCGTCGACGCTCACCGTCGGGGGCACGCCGCGCTCGTACACGACTTCGGCGGTCGCTTCCATGCCTTCGGCGGTGTGGGTGGCGATGCTGGTGATCCACTTTTCCAGATTGTCGCGCACGGCGGGCGTGAGCGAGCGTACGGAACCTTCGAGCAGGCACTCGTCGGGGATGACGTTGAAGACCTTGCCGGCGGTCAGGTGTCCGACGGTGATGACGGCGGAATCGACGGGCGCGACGCGGCGCGAAACGATCGTCTGCAGCTGCGTGACGATGTGCGCGCCGATCACCACGGGATCGATGGCGCGGTGCGGATGCGCGGCGTGGCCGCCCTTGCCGTGGATGGTGATGTGGAAGCTGTCGTTGCTGCCCATCGCCGGGCCTTTGCGGATGCCGATGCAGCCGCCTTCGACGTCGGGCCAGGTGTGCGCGCCGAGGATGCAGTCCACGCCGTCGAGCGCGCCGTTCTCGATCATGCTGATCGAGCCGCCCAGCGTCTCCTCGGCGGGCTGGAAGATGAAGCGCACCGTGCCGGCCAGCCGGTCGCGGTAGTGCTGCGAGAGCATGTACGCCGTGCCCAGCAGCGTGGCGGTGTGCAGGTCGTGCCCGCAGGCATGGCAGACACCGTCGTTTTTCGAGGCGAACTCGAGGCCGGTCTTCTCCTGCATGGGCAGCGCGTCGATGTCGCATCTCAGGGCGACCGTTTTCGTGCCAGGCAGGCCGCCTTTGAGCGTAGCGATCACGCCGGTCTTGTCGCCGTTGGGCTTCGCGTCGATGCCCCAGCTTTTCAGCTTTTCCATGATGAACTTCGTCGTCTCGAACTCCTTGAATCCGAGTTCGGGGTTGCTGTGGATCTGACGGCGCCAGCCGATGAATTCGGGGGCCAGCTCGTTGACTTTCTCGACAAGGGACATGAGGCTCGTTCCTCCTTATTGGTATCGCGTGCACAGGACGTGGTGTCCCGCGCTGACTTCTTTGAACTCCAGATCGCCGGCCGTACATTCAGGCGCTGCGAAGGGGCAGCGCACCGCGAAGCGGCAGCCGGGCTTGGGGTTGATGGGGCTGGCGACCTCGCCGCGGATGACCTCGCGCTTGAGATGGCGGCGGCTCAGGTTGGGTACGGGGATCGCGGCCAGCAGCGCCTTCGTGTAAGGGTGGAGCGGGTTGGCGAACAGCTCCTCGGTGGAGGCGCGTTCGACGCACTGCCCCAGGTACATGACGGCGATCTCGCTGCTGATGTGGGCGACGACCGAAAGATTGTGGGTGATGAACATGTAGGCCAGCTTGCGCTCTTCCTGCAGATCCATGAGCAGGTTGAGCACCTGCGCCTGAATGGACACGTCAAGCGCCGACACGGGCTCGTCGCAGACGATGAACTCCGGATCGAGTGCGAGCGCGCGGGCGATGCCGA
>JAEEUD010000237.1 GCA_016286835.1 Pyramidobacter sp.
ACGCTTTAAAGAACAGTCTGGAAGCGGTCGAAGATTTTTCGGTGGTCGCGACGATCGCCGACGCCGCGCTGGCGCCGCTGTACTGCGAGCGCGTGAAGCCCGATCTGGCGCTCATGGACATCTGCACCGAAAACGACTCGAACGGGCTTGACGCCGCGGCGCTCATCAAGGAAAAGTTCCCGTCCGTGAAGGTGATGATGATGACGGGACTGCCGGAGGTGACGTTCGTCGAACGGGCTCACGCCGCAGGCGCGGACAGCTTTGTCTACAAGGACACGCCTCTGGCCGAGCTGGAGCGCCTGATCCGCGACACCTGCGCGGGGCACGGCTCGTATCCGCACGAGCGCGAGCGCGCTCTCAACTTCGACGAGCTGACGCGCCGCGAGAAGGAGATCCTGCGTCTGCTCTGCGACGGCCTGTCGCGCAAGGAGATCTGCGACGAGCTGGGCATCACCATCAACTCGGTGAAGACGCACCTGGCCAACATCCTCTCGAAAACGGGCTACGAGAGCGTCGCCAAGCTGGCGATCTACGCCGTCTCGCACGGTTTTATCAACACGCAGCTGAAACACGAATGAACATCCGCCGAAAGCGCGAATCGCTTCCGGCGGCTATTTTTTACGACATCTCGAGCGAGGGGAGGCGCACGGTCAGCAGGAAGCGCGGCGACAGCTCCACTTCTATCGTGCCGCCCAGTTCGGCCGCGCGTTCCCTCATGCCTTTGAGGCCCTGACCTTCGCGCAGTTCGGCGGCGGCCGCCGTGCCGTTGTCGCGGACGCGCATGACCGTTTCGTGACCGTCGCGTTCGAGCGACACGTCGATCTTCGTCGCGTTCGCGTGGCGCGCGGCGTTCGTCGCCGCCTCGCGGACGATCTTGATCAACGCCGAGGCAGCGCGCTCGTCGCCGGGCAGCTCGCCGCGCACGTCGAGATCGATGCCGACGAACGCGAACGACTTCTGCAGGTCGGAGAGGAGCCGCGCCGCCGGGATGGTCACGTCGGCGCGCAGATCGTCGATCAGGCCGGAGATGAGCGGCAGCAGCTCGTCGAGATGTTCCGCGCCGCCGCGCTCGATGTAGTGCTGGAGCAGATAGACGCGGTGGCCGGCGACGTCGTGGATGCGGCTCTGCAGGCGCGCCAGTTCCTGCTCGCGCTTGATCTCGGCGAGGTTGGCGCCGGTCTCGCGAAGGGCGTCGGCGCGCTCGCGCAGGCACGCGTTGACGCGTTCCAGCTCGCGCGAGGTGCGGTCGAGCTCGGTCACGTCTGCGGCGAAGATCTCGCTGAAGGCGCGTCCGTCCACGCTGAGCAGGCGGCGCGACAGCGACCAGACGCGTTCGCTGAGGCACACGATCAGGCTGCCGTCGCTCTGCGCTTTGCCAACGGAAGCCGCGGCGTCCCAGAACGCGTTGCCGTCGCGCAGCGGCGAACCCGTCAGCGCCCGGCAGAGCGAATGGACGCACGAATTGGCCAGCACGGGGCGGCCGTCGGCGGCGGCAAAGAGCACGCCGTCGGAGAGCGCGTCGAGTGCTTCGGCGAACGATGCGCGCGTGAGACCGCTCGCACGCTCTTTCAGGCGCTTTTGGCAGAGCAGCAGCGCTCGCATGGCGCAGAACGCGCCGCACGCGGCCAGCGAGGCGGCGTACCAGGGGCGTGCCGCAAGGCAGGGCAGAGCCGCCGCGGCGACGGCGAGCAGAGACAGATCGAGTGAACTCCGGCGCAGCAGCGCCCCCGCCGCCAGCGCCGCGCACGAGGCGTACAGCCACGGCGACAGAGCGGCGAACGCCGCGTCGGGCACGGTGATATGCGTGTGCACGGCCGCGACAGCCGCGAAACACTGCGTTTGCAGGGCCAAAACGGCGGCTTCCCTAAAGACTTCGGGCGAGCTCCGGCTTCGCCGTTCCAGCGCAAGCAGCAGCGCGTGCAGCTGGATCAGCGCGCCCGCGGCGAACAGCGCCGCCAGCGCGAGGCGCTGCGTGTCGTTCAGGACGGAGAGCGCGTTCATGGCAATCCCGCCTCCTTCACAGCGAACGGAGCCCGTCCGGCGGGCAGCGTGCAGGTCAGGTGCAGGCCGTCTTCGTCGCGCTCCGTCCGGGCCTGTCCTCCCAGTCGTTCCAGCGTTTCGCGCAGCGCATCGGGCAGGAGCGCCGCCTCGCTGAGACCGTCGCCGTCGAGCAGCGTGCGGATGTGCAGCGCCTTTTTGTCGAGGACGAGACGCAGCAGCACCGTCGCCGGCGCGGCGGGAAGCGAGCTTTCCAGCGCCTGTTCGCAGAGGTCCCAGGCGGCCAGCGCGATTTCCGCGGGCAGATCGCCCTTGGCCGCGCACGACACTGTGCCCGTCACGCCCGCGGCGCGCGCGCAGCGGAACGCCTCGTTTACGGCCTGCACGAGCTCGGCGAGCGGGATCACGTCGTTCTGCCTGCCCTTTAAAAACAGATGGCTCTTGCGCTTGACCGCGCAGATCAGCACGCTCAGGCGCGCCAGCGTCAGCCGCACAGTCGAGGCATCCGCGGACGGCGAGATCGTCGCGAAAAGCGCGCGGGCGGCGTCGATGCGGTCCCTCATGCTCTCTTCCACCTCGGCGCAGAGCCGGTTTTGCCAGCGCAGCGCCAGCAGCCGCCCGCGGATCTCGTTCTGGCGCGCGAGCAGGCGGTTGCCCTGTTCAAGCTCGTCGGCCGCATTGCGCAGCCGTTTTTGCGCGGACAAAAGCGCGCCCGCGTCCTCCTGCCAGCGCACCGAGCCGCCGCGGATCGCCGCCGTGCGGACGATGAGGCCGTCTTTGCCGCCGCGTTCCGGACCTGCCGACGACCAGACGACGTTTCCGGATGCGTCGAGCACGTCCATCTTCACGGGACTGTGCGAAAAAAGCGCCTCGTGCTGACTGTTGCAGGGCAGCAGGCCGCACCTCAGGCAGCTTTCCCAGAGCGCGAAGACGAACAGCGAGGCCGTGAAGATGAAATTGCTCTCCGCCGCCCAGGCCGGACGCACGCCGAAAAACACATAGCACCAGAGCGCGAACAGCACCAGCAGCGCCAGCGGCACGAGCGCACCGCGCCGCGCCGGCGGGCAGACGGCAAGGCGCAGCAGCGCCGCCGAGAACGCCAGGACCATGCAGCCGATCCAGATCATCAGCCCCCGCCCGGCCCAAACGCGTGCTGTAGGCACGAAGCGCAGCAGCCACAGCGCGAGCGTGACGGCGCAGAGCGGACGCACAGCGCGTGAAAAACGCGGCGCCAGCGACGGCAGCAGCGCCCCAAGCCCCAGAGCGGGCAGCAGCGCGA
>JAEEUD010000238.1 GCA_016286835.1 Pyramidobacter sp.
CAGATGGCTAGGCAAAGGCCTTGGCCGCGCCGACGATGGACCGGGCGACGGCTTCGACTCCGAAGGCGCTGGAGTTGACGGTGAGGTGATAGTGACGGGCTTCGCCCCACTTGGCGCCGGCGTAGTACTGATAGTGCTTGGCGCGGATCTTGTCGTTGCGCTCGACGGTCTTTTCCGCACCGGCTTCGGGCAGACCGTACTCTTTCACGGCGCGCATCACGCGGTCGGCCAGCGGCGCGTGGACGAAGACGTTGAGACAGTCGGTCCTGTTGCGCAGGATGTAATCGGCGCAGCGGCCGACGATGACGCAGGGACCTTTCTCGGCCAGTTCCTGGATGATCTTGGTCTGCAGGATGAAAAGGCTGTCGGAAGCGGGCAGGCCGTCGTTGACGAAGACCGTGTTGGCATAGTAACCGTTGGCGGCCAGGTTGAAGAGGAAATTGGGCGTGACCTGCTCTTCGGTGTTCTTGATGTAGTCGATCGCGAAGCCGCTCTTCTTGGCGGCCAGGTCGATCAGTACCTTGTCGTAGAAGCCGTAGCCCAGCTCTTTGGCGACGAGTTCGCCGATGGTTCGTCCGCCGCTGCCGTATTCGCGGCTGATGGTGATCACATGCGCTGTCATGGAAAAGACCTCCTGAACGTCTGACGGCAAAAAAACGCCGTATGGATTGTCAATTTATATTTGCTTAAAATACCACAAACTCGCGCACTTTTCCAGCAAGAATTTGTGAAATCTTCGTTTATGGGCCGAAAAACGCTCTGCCGAAGTGCATCGGCGCGCCGTTGACAGAATCTCGCCGTCCGTATTAAACTGGACGAAACGGGCGCGGCCGTCGTGCAGGCGCCCGGTCCATGCATAGAGAAAGGAACTGTCGCGATGGCGAAATCTATCATGATCCAGGGGACGATGTCCGGCGCGGGAAAAAGCCTGCTCTGCGCGGGGTTGTGCCGCGTTTTCCGTCAGGAAGGGCTCCGCGTCGCTCCGTTCAAGTCGCAGAATATGGCGCTGCAGTCGTTCATCACCGACGAAGGACTGGAGATAGGCCGGGCGCAGGCCGTGCAGGCCGAGGCCGCGGGGATCGAACCCAGCTACGCGATGAACCCGATCCTGCTGAAACCCACGAGCGACAAGGGCTCGCAGGTCATCGTCAACGGCGAAGTGTACGGCGACTACTCGGCGACGGAGTATTATCGCATCAAGCACAAACTGTGGCCGTTCGTGCGCGAGGCGTTTGAAAAACTGAGTTCCGAATACGACCTGATCGTCGTCGAGGGCGCGGGCAGTCCGGCGGAGATCAATCTGAAAGCCGACGATTTCGTCAACATGGGGCTGGCGAAGCGGCTCGACATCCCCGTGCTGCTGGCGGGCGACATCGACCGCGGCGGCGTGTTCGCGCAGCTGTACGGCACGCTGGCGCTGCTGGACGCCGACGAGCGTCCGCTGGTGCGCGGCACGATCGTCAACAAGTTCCGCGGCGATCTGGAAATCCTCCGTCCCGGGCTGAATATGCTGGAAGACCTCACGGGCGTTCCCGTGGCCGGCGTCGTGCCCTATACGAAGCTCGACATCGACGACGAGGACAGCCTCAGCGACCGCCTCACGAACCGTGCCGCGCCGGCTTTGCTCGACGTGGCGGTGATCCGCCTGCCGCGGCTGTCGAACTTTTCCGATTTCACCGCGCTGGCTGCTGTCGAAGGCGTGGGCGTGCGCTACGTGGAAAAAACGTCCGAACTGGGGAGTCCCGATCTGCTCGTCATCCCCGGTACGAAGAACACGATCGGCGACATGAAGTGGCTGCGCGAATGCGGCCTGGAAGCGGCGGTCAAAAAGCTGGCCTCGCGCGGCACGCCGGTGATCGGCATCTGCGGCGGTTATCAGATCCTCGGGCGAGAGATCGTCGACGAGGAGGGCGTGGAAGGCGGCGGCACGATCGCCGGCATGGGGCTGTTGCCGATCGTCACTCGTTTTGTGCCGGAAAAGCGCCGCACGCGCACGACCGCCCGCACGCTGGAATGCGGCGGGATCTTCGCCGATCTGACGGGCGCGGCGCTCGAAGGCTACGAGATCCACTGCGGCGTTTCCGTCCGCGACAAGGATGCTTTGCCGCTGATCCGCCTTGAAGACGGCACCCTCGACGGCGCGCAGCGCGGCAGCGTGTACGGCTGCTACCTGCACGGCTTTTTCGACAGCGAGGAGGCGCGCGCCGCCGTGCTCGGCGCGCTGGCGCGCAAAAAGGGCGTGACGCTCTCGGCTGCGCCGTTCGACTGGAAAGCGTACAAGGAAAAACAGTACGACCAGCTCGCGCAGACGTTGCGGGAGAGCCTGGACATGGACCTGATCCGCCGCATCATCGACCGCACGGCATAAAAAACGAGGACGCGCTCCAACACGGGGCGCGTCCTCGTTCATTTTCGCAGAGAGTCTTAAAACGGATCGTCGTCGTAACCGTCGTCGTTCAGCTCCCGGTCGGTCTCGTTGAGAACGGTGAGGGCGGACAGCGCACGCGGCCAGCCGATAAACGGCAGCAGCTGCACGATCGCGGCGATCAGCTCGGCGCGGTCGTTTACCGCAGCGTATCCGGCGACGATGCGCGCTTTCATCTGCGCGCTGTCTTCGCCGAGGGCGGCCAGGAAACTGAAGGCGATCAGCTCGCGGTCGCTCAGCGACAGGCCGGGGCGCGCGTAGAAATCGCCGTAGCAGTGCTCAGTCAGCCAGCGATTGATGCAGCGCGTCTCCTCCGGGCCGGACTGCCAGAAATCGGCCATGTCCTCGCCGAAGAGGGCGATCTGCACACGCGTGCCGGCCTCGCGGCGGTCTTCGCCTCCACCCGGGCTCTGCGTGGGCAGCGGCAGAACGACGCCGCGCGAGGCAAAAACGCCGTTGGCGGCAGCCAGAAAGCGCTTTGCGCGCGGCACGCCGCAGTACGCGGCCGACTGATAGACGACTTCGCGCGCTTCGACGGCCGTAAGCGCGCCGTTCAGGGCTTCGCCGAGCCGCAGGACGAATTCGTCCGTTTCGTCCAGGGCGATCAGGGCAGCGAGCACGCAGAGCGCACGTGAGCGCTCGTCAAGACCGCCGTGTTCGCGTACTTCGGCTTCAAAGCGTGAGATGATGCGGGCAAATCCGGGATCGGTGCGGGCAATATCAGCAGCTGTTGTCATTCGGAAAACATCTCCTTCATGCGGGATGGATAACGTCTCATTGTAACGCCTTTTTGAGCGTCTCCAGGTTGCGCTCCATGACGGTCAGGTATCTCGGGGCGCGCTCGAT
>JAEEUD010000239.1 GCA_016286835.1 Pyramidobacter sp.
GCCGGACAACTGTGTTGTCATCCCGTCGTTCGAACAGGTCGAAGCCAGCAGGGAAAATTACGCCCTAGCCTACAGACTGCAAAGCGCCGAGCAGGACCCCTTTCACGGCCGTGCCGTCGCGCAGGGCGTCGGAGACCGTTTCATGATTCAGAACCCGCCAATGAGGCCCCTGACGACGGAAGAGTTTGACCTTGTCAACGAACTGCCCTATACCCGCGAGCCGCATCCGATGTACTCGCGACTTGGCGGTGTGCCCGCGATTGAAGAGGTGCGGTTCAGCATCGCCAGCACGCGTGGCTGTTTCGGCAGCTGTTCGTTCTGCGCGATCCATGCCCACCAGGGCCGGATCGTACAGGCGCGTTCGCAGGAGTCGATCCTCCGCGAGGCGCGCGAGATGACGCGGCATCCGCTGTTCAAAGGCTATATTCACGATGTAGGCGGCCCGACGGGCAACTTTCGCGGTCCCGCCTGCGATAAGCAGCTGACCGCTGGCTGCTGCCGCAATCGGCAGTGTCTGTTTCCCAGACCGTGTCCGCACATGCGCGCGACGCATGAGGAGTTCATCTCGTTGCTGCGCAAACTTCGAGCGCTGCCCGGTGTGAAAAAGGTGTTTCTCCGATCCGGACTGCGTTACGATTACATCCTGGCCGATCCGCACGGAACGGAATTCATTGACGAACTCTGTCGCTGGCACGTTTCGGGACAGCTTCGCGTGGCGCCCGAGCACGCCAGCGCAAAGGTACTGCGCCTGATGGGCAAACCGCCTGTGGAGGAGTATGTGCGTTTCAAGGAGCTTTTCGAGCGTGCGACGCGCCGTGCCGGCAAGGAACAGTACGTTCTGCCGTATCTGATCTCCAGCCATCCCGGCTGCACGCTTGCCGACGCGGTCGAACTGGCCGAGTTCCTGCGCGATCAGAAGTTTACGCCCGAGCAGGTCCAGGATTTTATCCCTACGCCCGGGAGCGCTTCGACCTGCATGTTTTACACCGGGATCGATCCGTTCAGCGGCGAGAGGATCTACGTGCCGCGAGGCGGACACGAGAAGGCGCTTCAGCGCGCTCTGCTGCAATATCGAAGGCCGGAAAACAGAGCGCTTGTCATCGAAGCTCTGCGAAAGGCCGGACGCAGCGATCTGATCGGCTTCGGGCCGCAGTGTCTCGTGCGTCCCGAGAGCCGGCGCGGAAACGCCGCGGAGCATAAAAACGTATCAGGAGGAAAAAACACCCATGACGCCCGACATCAGCGCCGCTTTGAATAAATCGCATCTACTCTGGTCGGCCGCTTCGCCGCTGAAGAATTACTGTCATTGGCGTATCGGCGGTCCCGCAGATTATCTTGTCGAACCGAGAAGCGTTTGTGAGACCGCTCTGGCGCGGCGGATCGCGCTCGACGCCGGAATACCGTATCTGGTGATCGGACATGGTTCCAACATGCTCTTTGACGATGCGGGGTACCGCGGCATGGTCATCAGGCTGGGCGGAAAGTTCGCACATGCTTATTTTGAGAACAACCGTGTCTATGCCGAAGCGGGAACGTGGACGCCAGCCCTGGCCCGTGCCTGTGCAAGCCGAGGCCTCAGCGGTCTGGAGCATGCCGTGGGCATTCCCGGCAACTTCGGCGGCCTTGTCTTTATGAACGGCGGCAGCATGAGGCAGAATATCGGCGATGTAACCGCTTATGTCGATTTCCTTGATGAAAACAACGAGCCGCGCCGGTTGAGCGCGGAGAATTGTGAATTTACCTACCGCCATTCTGTCTTTCAGGGGCATAACGACTGGATCGTTACGGGGGCGGAGCTCCGGCTGACTCAGTCCGACGCCGACACGATCCGACGCGCCATGCTCGACGTGATGCAGGAACGAAAGGGCAAATTCCCGCTCGAACTGCCCAACTGCGGCTCGGTTTTCAGCAACGACGCGGACCTGTACGCAAAATACGGACCGCCCGGCATGGTCATCGACAGAGCGGGACTGAAAGGGACCCGTTTGGGCGGCGTGTGCGTGAGCGAACGGCACGCGAACTTTATCGTCAACACCGGCGGTGCAACTTCGGCCGACGTTTTCGGACTGATCCGTATCGTCAGGCACGAAATTCTCGAAAGAACCGGGTTTACACTGAAATGCGAAGTCCGCTACGCGGCCCCCGACGGCCGCTGCGACCGTTTGGATCTCTTTTTGTAAACTAGTTGCTTGCCAGAATGATTAATTGCGTGAGAAATATCATCTTGCGCACAAATTTTGCTATGGTATAATAAACCGGTTCCAAAAATCACACATCGTGCAAGGGACGAGGGGTGGTGCTCCGTACGGGGTCCCAAACCCGCTTTAAAGCACGATGGAGGAAAAACCAGGAGGAATTGTTATGTCAGTAGTCAGCATGAAGCAGCTTCTTGAGTGCGGCGTCCATTTCGGACATCAGACGCGCCGCTGGAATCCGAAGATGAAACCTTACATCTTCACGGAGCGCAACGGCGTGTACATCATCGACCTGCAGAAGACCGTCAAGGGCCTTGAAAAAGCATACGATTTTGTGCGTTCTGTTGCCAAGGACGGCGGCAGCGTGCTCTTTGTCGGCACCAAGCGTCAGGCTCAGGACACGATCAGCGAAGAGGCGCAGCGCTGCGGAATGTTTTACATCAACCAGCGCTGGCTCGGCGGTCTGATGACCAACTTCACGACCATCCGCAAGCGCGTGCAGCGCATGGTCGAGCTTCAGAAGCACGAAGCCGAGAACGACTGGGGCACGTACACCAAGAAGGAGATTTCTCTGTTCCGCAAGGAGCTTGCCAAGCTTGAAAAGTACCTGCTCGGAATCAAGGAGATGCGCTCTCTGCCCGATGCCCTGTTCGTTATCGATCCTCGCCGTGAGGACATCGCTGTGATGGAAGCCCGCAAGCTGCACATCCCCGTGATTTCGATCGTCGACACCAACTGTGATCCCGAAGTGATTGACTATCCCATCCCCGGCAACGATGACGCGATTCGCGCGATCAAGCTGATCTGCGGCTTGATGGCGAACGCTGTTATCGAGGGGCGCGGTGGCGTTGACGGCGCCGCTCCCGCTCCGGCTGAGGAGCCTGTCGAAGATGCGGTCGCCGCTGACGACGCTTCGATTCTTGACATGAAGGAAAAACTGACCGAGACCTACGGCGAAGTGACCGCCGAAGGCGATGACGAATAGTCTTTGAGGAGGCCGTTGAAAATGAATATTACTGCTGCTGCTGTGAGTGAATTGCGCGCCCGTACCG
>JAEEUD010000240.1 GCA_016286835.1 Pyramidobacter sp.
GGCAGGCCCTTTTCGAGCGCGGCCAGGTTCTCCGTGCCCAGGTCGGCCTTAGCGACGCCGCCGTGGTGCTTGAGCGCGCGCACGGTGGCGACGATGACGACGGCCGATGGACGCAGGCCGGCAAAGCGGCACTTGATGTCGAGGAATTTCTCCGCGCCGAGGTCGGCGCCGAATCCGGCTTCCGTCACGGCGTAGTCGCCAAGCTTCAGAGCCAGCTTCGTGGCGGTCACGGAGTTGCAGCCGTGGGCGATGTTGGCGAACGGGCCGCCGTGGATGATCGCCGGCGTGTGCTCCAGCGTCTGCACGAGGTTGGGCTTGAGCGCCTCGACCAGCAGCGCGGCCATCGCGCCCTGCGCCTTGAGGTCGCCGGCCGTGACGGGCTTGCCGCTGCGGCTGTAGGCGACGATGATGCGCGCCAGACGGGCCTTGAGGTCGTCGATGTCGGAAGCGAGGCAGAACACGGCCATCACTTCCGAAGCGACGGTGATGTCGAAGCCGTCCTCGCGGGGCACGCCGTTCGGCTTGCCGCCGAGGCCGCAGACGATGTTGCGCAGCTGGCGGTCGTTCATGTCGACGCAGCGCTTCCAGGTGATGCGGCGCGTGTCGATGTCGAGCGCGTTGCCCTGCTGGATGTGGTTGTCGAGCATGGCCGCGAGCAGGTTGTTGGCCGCGCCGATGGCGTGGAAGTCGCCCGTGAAGTGCAGGTTGATGTCCTCCATCGGCACCACCTGGGCGTAACCGCCGCCGGCCGCACCGCCCTTGACGCCGAAGACCGGGCCGAGCGAGGGCTCGCGCAGCGCGACCATGACGTTCTTGCCGATCTTTCTCATGCCGTCGGCCAGGCCGACCGTCGTCGTCGTCTTGCCTTCGCCCGCGGGCGTGGGCGTGATCGCCGTGACGAGGATCAGCTTGCCGTCGGGGCGTTTGCTGTCGCGCAGCAGGTTCACGTAGTCGATCTTGGCCTTGTAGCGGCCGTAGAGCTCCAGATACTTTTCATCGATCCCCGCGGTCTTCGCCACCTCGGTGATGAGCTGCATGGGCGTAGCCTGGGCGATCTCGATGTCGGACTTGTAGGTCATTGAAAAAACTCCTCTCGTCAGAGAAAGTATTCGCGCTGTCCGGCGCGATTACGGACGGGCTCCGGACAACAGGGAAATTATCCGAAGAAATCCCGTTTTTGGCAAGTCTTTTAATAATCAGTCAGCAAAAGGGCCGCGCCGCGCGATGGAAAACGCGGCGCGGCCCTGTCATTCAACAACGGCTCAGTTTTTCTCGCGCAGGATGCGCCAGACTTTTTCGGCGGAAAACAGGACGAGCAGTCCCGTGCCGATGATGAAGCCCATCGGCGACACCCACGCGGGCGTGCTGCTGGTCGTCGTCTTCTGCCCCGAGGCGATCTGCTTGAGGATGAAGTGGTACAGGTACCAGAAGATCGTCGACGAAAAGACGAGGATCAGCGCGTGCTGGGCAAAAACGAGCACTTTGTACCACCCCGTTTTGCCGCGGCGCCTGAGGATGTCCTCGACAAGCTCCAGCCGCATCAGCCCCGCGCCGCGATACAGCAGCGCCGTGCCGATGAAATAGGCCCACACGAACACCGTGCGCAGAAGTTCGTCGCTCCAGGTGATCGAGATCTTCAGCACGAAGCGGGTGATCACGCCCAGTGTCGCCAGCAGGATCGCCATCAGGCCGATCGCGCCGACGAAAGCCTCGACGGCGGCGAAAAACGCGTTTTGCTTTTTTTCGCTCATAGCCGTGAAAAAGTTACTTTCTCAGGCCGGCGACGAAATCGCGCACCATGTTGAAGTACTTGTCGGTGCCGACCTGCTTGATGAAGATGTCGTAAACGGGGCCGGAAAGCGCGGCGAAGGCAGCCTTGTCGGGGTTCTCCTCGACGATGAGGCCCTTATCCTTGAAGAACTGCACGTTCTCGCGGTCGGAGATGTCGTCGAGCGAGCGCTGATAGTCGCGGGCCTCTTCGGAAGCCTTCTTCACGGCGGCCTTCTGCTCGTCGTTCAGCTGCTCCCAGGTCTGGCGGCTGATGCCGAAGGGCATGGGCGTGTAGGCGTGGCCCGTCAGCGACAGATACTTCTGGACCTCGTACATCTTCGTCGTGACGATCTGGGCCAGCGTGTTCTCCTGCGCGTCGACGGTGCCCTGCTGGAGCGCGGTGAACGTCTCGGTCATGTCGATGGCCATGGGCAGAGCGCCGAACGCCTTCCACGTCTCCTGCTGCGTCACGGAGACGACCGTGCGGATCTTCAGGCCGTTCATGTCGCTGGGCTTCACGATCGGGTTGCGGCTGTTGGTGACGTGACGAAGGCCGCTCTCCCAGTAGCAGAGCAGGATGATGCCCTTGTCGGTGAACAGCTCGCGCACGGCGTCGCCGGGGGCGCCGTCAAGCGTCTTGCGGGCTTCTTCGTTGCTGTTGAACATGAAGGGCAGCTCGAACACCTGGATCTCGGGCACATAGCCGGAGAAGTACGACGTGCCGGTGGAGACCACGTCGATCGTGCCCTGGGCCATGCCTTCGACGCAGGCGACCAGCGTGCCGAGGTCGGCGTCAAAGAACGTGTCGACCTTGAGCGAGCCCTTGGAATACTCCTCCACTTTCTGCGCGAAGACCTTCAGAGCCTTGCCGCTGGGGCTGCTCTCGGGCAGACCGGCGACCACGGCCGTGAGCGTCATGTCGGCGGCCAGCGAAGCCGAAGCCAGGGCGGCGACGGCGGCGAGGGTGACGAACAGCTTGCTGAACTTTTTCATGGTGAATACCTCCGTTTGATATATGGATTTTTTGGAACGTTAAAGCCGAATGATTACTTGCCCACGAAGAACGTGGCGATGCCGGGGATGTAGGTGACCATCAGCAGCCCGATGATCGTGACGATGATGAACGCCTTGATCTCCCTGATCACCGCGTGCACGGGCCTGTTGCCGATCGAGGCCGACATGAACAGGTTCAGCCCCACGGGCGGCGTGATCAGGCCCACGCAGGTGGACGAAATCATGATCGCGCCGAAGTGCACGAGCGAGATGCCGAATTTGACGGCCACCGGCGCGAAGATCGGCGTGAAGATCGTGACGATCGGCACCGAGTCGATGAAGCAGCCGGCGACCAGAAGGATGATGACCGCCATAAGCAGGAACACGTAAGGATTGCCGCCCGAAAGCGAGAGGAAAAACTGCGTCGCTTTCATCGCGATCCTCTCGCGCGTCAGCACCCAGGCGAACGCGCCCGAGG
>JAEEUD010000241.1 GCA_016286835.1 Pyramidobacter sp.
CTGCGGGAGCCGACGCCGCCGTCAAAACGAAACGCGGCGAGATCGCCCTCGACCGTGCGCGCAGGAACAGAGGCCTGCCCGCCGAGCTTCTCGCCAAGCTGGAAGCCGCGTCCAAATAGCGCGCCGTCGTTCAAAACGGAGCGTTGTTCTCCGTAGAACATGCATGAAAACGCCCGCCCGTCGAGAATAATTTTCAACAGGCGGGCGTTTTTTCACGCGAGAGAATCATTCTGTTTTCGTTTCACTGAATCATTGCCGGAGGAGTGAAAAAAACATGGAGAACGGATTTGCGATCCTGCTGCTGATCTTGGCAGGCGTGCTCCTGATCTACGCCGCGATCCAGGGCCGGACGAAGGCGTTCGGCATGGTCGGGCGCAATTACGCTGTGGAAGCCAGGAGCGAGGAAGACAAAAAGGCCTACGCGGTCAGTTTCGCCAAAATTCTGGCGGTCATCGGGCTTATTCTTGCCCTGGGCGGAGTCTGCGGCCTGTGGTTGGGCAACGGCGCGGCCCTTGTCGTGATGGCCGCCGCGTTTGCCCTCCTTGTCTTCGTCGGGAAGAGAAGGTCCGGGAACAAAACTGACCGCGATTGAGCCTGTTTCTCCGCGGAAACGCGAATCTGCCGCGGGGACTGCCCCTGCGGCTATAAGGAGCTGAATTTTGATGAGAAAACGCATGATCGCCGCGCTGCTGTGTCTCGCTTTCGCGCTGCCCGCCTGGGGATGGACCTGGGGCGCGATGACCGACAGCGCTTTCCGTGCGCTGTGCGGCAAGGGGAGCGCCAAAGAGGTCGCGGACGTGATCAAAAAAGACGCGAACGTCAACGCCGCCGATAAGGACGGCGAGACGCCGCTGATGGTCGCCGTCAAAAAGGGCAACGCTCCCGTCGTTGACGTGCTCCTCGCGGCCGGAGCCAAAGTGAACGCGAAGAACGCGAGTGGCGAAGACGCTTTGACGCTGGCCGTCAGAGCCCGCGAGCCGAACGCCGCGATCGTCGCCTCGCTGCTGAAGGGCGGCGCCGACGCCAAGACGGCGACAAAAGACGGCGAGACCGCGCTGATGATGGCCTGCCGTGTCAGCCCGCCCAAACAGCCCGTCATTAAGCCGGCGTCAATGTCAATGCCGCCGACAAGAACGGCGAGACCGCGCTGTTCAAAGCCTGCAACAACAGCCGCGTGACGCCCGAGACGATCGAAGTCCTGCTTGCTGCCGGTGCGGACGCCCGTGCCAAGACCAAACGCGGCGAGACCGCGCTTGACAAGGCCCGCAAGAACAGGAAACTGCCTCCCGAGCTGATCGCCAAACTGGAGGCCGCGGCCAAGTAGGGCACCATAAAACCGAATAACAGAAACAGCAGCCGGTCTCCGAGCATATTCGGGATCGGCTGCTGTTGTTTTTATGAATTAAATCTAGTGAAAAATAAAGTAATACTTTAGATTTTACGATTTACATGAGAAAAATCTTCGGGTAAAATAAAGTACAGATTCATTTTTCACGAAAAGGGTGAGAGCATGTACATCCCCCGTCATCTTGAAGAACCTATTCGCGCGGCCTCGCGAGCTTACCCGGTGGTGATGCTCTGCGGACAGCGTCAAGTGGGCAAATCGACCTTGCTGCGGCACATCGCTGGCCCCGAGCGTCGGGCCGTGACACTTGACGATCTGTCGGCGCTGCGGCTGGCACAGAACGATCCGGCACTGTTTTTTGAGACATACGGCACGCCGCTGCTGATCGACGAGTTTCAGCGCGCGCCGCAGCTGCTGCTGGAGATAAAGCGCCGCGTCGATGAAAAGATCCTCGCCGGCCTTCCCTGCGCGGGCGATTACTGGCTGACCGGCTCACAGAAGTTTGTGATGATGAAAAACGCTTCAGAATCGCTGGCCGGGCGAGTCGCTGTTTTTGAGCTGTCCGGCCTCAGCGCGGCAGAGATCGACGAACGCCCGGCACGTGTTTTTTCGCCCGAGGTCGACGATTTGCGCGAACGCGTCGCCGCCGCGCGCCCGGTGACTGTACGCGGAGTGTACGAACGGATTTTTCGCGGCGGAATGCCGCGAATCGTCACGGGCGAGGTGGAACGCGAGCGTTATTATATGGATTATGTCAACACATATCTGGAGAAGGACGTGCGCGCGCTGTCACAGGTCGGCAAGCTGCGCGAGTTCGGCGACTTCCTTGTCTACATGGCGGCACGCACCGGACAGGAACTGAATTATGCCGACGCGGCGGGCGCGATCGGCGTCAGTTCTCCGACGGTCAAGGAGTGGATTTCGATCCTCGAAGCGTCGGGCGTGATTGCCTTGCTGCGGCCGTGGAGCAGTTCGCTTACCAAACGGCTCGTCAAATCTCCCAAGGTCTATTTCATGGACACTGGGCTGGCTGCATGGCTGTGCCGCTGGCCGGACGCCGCTACGCTGGAAAGCGGCGCTATGGACGGTTCGCTTTTCGAGACATGGGCTGTGACCGAGATCATGAAAAGCTTTATCAACGCCGGGCTACGCAGCGGTCTGTACTATTACCGCGACAGCGACCGGCGCGAGATCGATCTGGTGATTGCCCGCGCTGGCAAACTGTGGCCAATCGAGATCAAAAAGAGTAAAAATCCCGCTTCGCCTGACCGGCATTTTTCGGTGCTGGCAAAATTCGGCGACGTACAGCCCGGTGTTGTCATCTGCATGAGTGACGAGTTCATTCCGTACAACCGCCGTGCCTGGCTCTTCCCTGCCTGGGCACTGTGAGGGCGCTTTTGAAAACAGGAGCAGAAGAACATGGATGATCTGCAAAAGCACTCTCTGCTGACCGGCTGTCTCTGTGCGCTCGGCTGCGAGAGCCTGTACGGACTGAGCTACGTCTTCACCAAACTTGCGACCTCGGCCGGAGCCGACGGGAGCGCGCTGCTGGCCTGGCGGTTCTTCGCCGGCTTTATCGCCGTGAGCGCCTGCGCCGCTGCCGGCCTGATGCATGTGAGCTTCAGGGGACGATCGCTGCGCCCGCTGCTGCTTGTGGCGCTGTGCTATCCTGTCGTGTATTTCGTCGCTGAGACAGCCGGCATCCGCCTCACTACGGCCAGCGAAAGCGGTGTCTTTCTTGCCTGCATCCCCGTGGCCGCGCTGGTTGCCTCGTCGCTGATCCTGCGGGAGCGGCCCAGCCGCGCGCAGAGAACGGGCATCGCCGTGACGCTCTGCGGCGCCCTCGTCACTGTCTTTGCCGCCAGGGGAAACGCAACGTTCTCGCCGG
>JAEEUD010000242.1 GCA_016286835.1 Pyramidobacter sp.
GTCCGCGCGGACGACGTTCACCGTCCAGTCAAGTGGAAAAGCGGCTTTCACGTTCACGGCCGCACGAGGCGGCATATCGGCAATGATCAGGATGTTCATGACGCATTCCTCCTCCCGGGAATAACTTTGTTTGACATTATACCATCATTTGCGCAAAACATTTTCACACAAAACTCTTTTCAACAAAGCTGAAACGTTGTAAAATTTAAATACGGTCGCTGAAAGAGCGCCGTAATTTTGAAAAGGAGCTGAAATCCTCATGAAAAAGTTTTTGAAGTGGCTCGTCATCGTCGTTGTACTGGGCGGCGCGTTCTGCTGGTACAAGGGCATCGGACCGTTCGCCAAGGCCCCCGCGCCTGCGCCTGCCGTCAAGCAGGAAGTGAAGGCCCCGGCGCCCGCTCCGGCTCCAGCCGAAAAGCCCGCTGAGAAACCGGCTGAGAAGCCTGCTGAAAAGCCCGCCGAAGCTCCCAAGGCCGATGCCCCCAAGGCCGAAGAGCCCAAGCCTCTCACCGTAGAAGAAGCCCTTGCAGCGCTGAAGAAGGCCGAGGCCGAGAAGACCCCCACGCCCGCGCTGTCCAAGCTGATGAACAGCAACGATGCCGCTCTGGCTTACAAAGTGCAGAACGCCTATCTTGCCGACCGTCTTGCCGCCGGCGATACCGTTATCGGCTACAAGGGCGGCATGACCAGCGAAAAACTGATGGCCGTATTCAGCACCAGCGAGCCCGCCGTGGCCCCGCTCTTCAAATCCGGCCTGCTTGCTGAGGGCACGCCCATCGTGCTTGACCGCCCCGGCATCAAACTTGAGCAGGAGATCGGGTACCGCTTCGGCACGAAGATCGACAAGCCGCTTGAGAGCCCCGATCAGGTCAAAGCCGCCGTTACCGGCCTGTTCCCCGCCATCGAAGTTCCGCTCGTCGGCTTCCCCAGCCTGAAGGGCATCGGCTTCTTTGACATGGCCGCTTCCAGCGTCGGAACGTACCAGGTCATCTGCGGCAAGGAGATCCCCGCCGAAGGCGTGGACGTGAACGCCATCGAGATGAAGTGCACCAGGGACGGCAAGGACTTCAACGCCGGCAAGGGTACCGACGCGCTCGGCGATCAGTGGGGCACGCTGCTGAAGCTGATCAATATCATCGTCCGCAATGGCGGCAAGATCGAACCCGGTATGTTCATCATCTCCGGCGCCATGGGCGCGATGCTGCCCGCCGATCCCGGCAACTACGTGGCTGACTTCGGCAACTTCGGCAAGATCGAGTTCACCGTCAAGAATCCGCAGTAAGACTGTCATCCATCGCCTGTAAAGGCACACTAAGAAATAAGGCGCGAAGCGCAGAGAGACATTCTCCCGTGCTTCGCGCCTTTCTTTGCTATGCAAAAACGACGATGCTCCGACGCTTTTCCCTTTGTTTTTCTTCGTGTCATTGTGCCTTTGTGTCGGCTCTGAATTTAAATCCAACTCTACTTCGCAGCAGCTTTCAGCTCGTCGAGGGTCTTGTACTTGTGCGAGTAGATCGCCTGCGGGCCGAGGTAGGTGTCGCCGATCGCCTGGATCTTGTAGCCGCGGGCAGAGATCTCCTTGGCAAGAAACGCCTTGTGCTGGAAGGCGTTCAGCTCGATGTCGCCGACGCTGAGGGCTTCGTTGGGCAGATTGAAGGCATCGAACTCGACGAGCTCGATGAAGATCTTGTCGCCGCGCTCGTCGAGGATCTTCTGCACGGCGTTCCACTGGCCGTTCATAGCTCCGTTGACGCCGACGCGGATGACACGCTTGCCGGCCTTGTCGGATTTGTACTCGTTGAGCTTCTCGAGGAAATCGGCGGGCACAGTGTAGTTCTTCTCAAAGGGGAAGGCGGGATAGCGCGCTTCTTTCCACTCCTCGAACATGTACTCGGCGACGAGCTGCGTGCGATAGGCGGAAACGACTTTGGCATAGTCGGGATCGTTCGCTTCGGCCGTGCGGGCTGCGATGACGCAGATGAACGGATTATCTCCGGCGCCGTCGCCCTTCTCGATGAACAGGCCGTTCTTCGAGGGGATGAGGCCTGCGGGGATGCCGTAATTGCCGCCGATAACGATGGCGTCAAGATCGTCGATCATCGCGGTGAGCGTGTTGGCCTGAGTGGGCACGATCTCGACGTTGTAAATGTATTCGGTGATGTCCTTGATCTCAGGCGCGAACCCGGCGGCGGGATCGTTCTTGATGAGTCCGGCGGCTTCGAGCAGTTTCAGCGCTCGGCCACAGTTGGTGGGGTCGTCGGCCACGCCGATGCGCAGCGGCTCGGCAGCAAAGGCCGCAGCAGCAAGAGCGAACACGGCGGTGACGGCAGCGATCGTTTTGATGAATGAACGGTTCATGGTTATTCCTCCTGAAACAGTATGCTGTAATAGTTTAGAGAAAGGCCGCCCCGTCCATTTTGGCAGGGCGGCCCGATACTCGGATCTTATTTCTTTCCGGCCAGCGCCTTGAGCTCGTCGAGGGTCTTCACCTTGCGGCTGTAAAGCGAGAGCGGGGCCATGATCGTGTCGCCGGCCACTTCGATCTTGTAGCCCTGCGAGGCGATCTCCTTGTTCATGTAGGCCTTGTGCTGGAAGGCGTTGAGGTCGATCTCGCCGCTGTTCAGCGCTTCGTTGGGCAGGTTGTAGGCATCGAACTCGACCAGCTCGATGTAGATGTTGTCGCCGCGCTCGTCAAGCACTTTCTGCACGACGTACCACTGATCGTGTGCGGAGCCGCAGACGCCGATCTTCACGACGGTCTTGCCTTCCTTCTTGCTCTCGTAGCCAACGTGGCTCTCAACGAAGTTCTCGGGCACGTCGAACTTGGGCTCGTAGTTCCACGCGGGGAAGTAGGCTTCTTTGAAGCGCACAAGGATGAACTGGGCAACGAGCTGGGTCTGGTAGGCGGAAACGATCTTCTGGAAGACGGGGTTGTCCTTCTCGCCGGCACGGCAGGCAATGATGTTGACGAAGGGGTTCTCGGCGCCCTCGTCCTGCTTCTCAATGATCAGGGCATCACGGGAGGGGATAAAGCCGGCAGGGATGGCGTAGGTGCCGTTGATGGTGCTGGCGGCAAAGTCGTCGAGCGTGGCAGGCAGCGTGTTGGCAGCGACGGGAACGACTTCCACATCATAGATCTCGCCGGTGATGTCCTTCAGCTCGGGGCTGAATCCGGCGGCGGGATTGACGGT
>JAEEUD010000243.1 GCA_016286835.1 Pyramidobacter sp.
TTGCACATGCCAGGAATACAGCCTAACCGGACGTATCCGGGATTGTTAGTGTCGCTCCCCCAAAAATACGTATTTGCAATTTTACCACACCTGAGCAGACGGAAAAAAGCTCCCGGACGTGCGGACGCCCGGGAGCTTTTGTGTTACGGGATAAATGACTGTTACTTGAGCGCGTCGATGACGGCCTTGATGGCGTCGACGGCATCGGCGGGCAGCTTGTCCACGCCGCCGTTGAACGTCTCGCGGGACGTGACGAACTCGAGACGGTCGGCCATGCGCTTGGCGAGAGCTTCGGCGTAGGTCGGATCCTTGGTGTCGACGGTGAAGCCTTCGACGGGCAGATACTCGATGCCGGGGATGTTGCCGAAGGGCTTGAACTGCGCGGTGCCGTCCACGACGGCTTCGAGCGCGGCGAAGGTGTTCTCCTTGGTGACCTTCTTGCCCATGAACTCGCCGGTGTTGAGGATGTAGCAGTCAACGCCGTCCTCGATGAGCTTCTTGAAGCGCTCGTAGTCCATGGCCAGCGGATAGGTGCGGAAGGGGTTGGCGTAGCTCTCGATGACGAGCGCGTTGGGATCGACGCCCTTGGCCAGCTGCTCGGCGGTGGTGCGCTTGGTGGCGAGCGTGGCGCCCATGACGGAGGCCAGCGAAGCGCCAGTCAGCTTGAGCATGGGCGGCAGCGTGGGATCCTTCATCAGCCAGCAAATGGCGTTGAGCGGCTCGTCGATGCGGTCGACGCGGTTGGCCGTCCACAGGCGCGATTTGATGGCGCGGCCGTTGCCGGAACGAACGTCTTCGGTGACGGCCAGCAGCTTGCCGTCGGCGTCTTCGGTGACGCCGCAGTTCTGGACGGTGAGCAGGTACTTGTTGGCGTCGCAGCCGATGGGGTAGTCCTGGAGCTTGTCGAAGTAGGTGGGCTCCATGGCGATGGCGTACTTGTCCTTGACGTTGACGACGAACGCGTCATCGTGCAGGACCATGATGTCGTACTTGCCGTCGTGCTTGGCGTGGGTGATCGTGGACTTGCCGGAGCCGGACAGGCCGAAAACGGCGAGGACGAACTTGCTGCCGTCCTTCTTGGTGAAGCGCTTCAGGCCGCCGTGGCAGGAGGCGTAGCCGTGACGCGCGGCAGTGCCCCAGCCGAGCGTGAGCGTGCCCTTCTTGAGCTCGCCGAAGTAGCGCATGCCGAGGACGGCGGCGCAGTTCTGCTCGGGCGAGAAGAAGGCCAGACCGAGCGGGAAGTCGGGGTGCGTCCAGTAGGGATCGGCGTAGACGAGGATGTTGCCTTCGCCCTCGATGACGCGCGAGGAGCGGTAGAAGGCGCGCACTTCGGGCGTCATGAACTGGAAGTTGAGCATCCAGTTGAGCAGGTTGTTCTCGAAGCCCTCGGGGATCATCAGCTTGGCGCGGACGGTGAAGTCCTTGTCAAGGCCGACGACGGCCTCGGCGGCGTAGAACGTGCGGAAGCGGGCCTCGTAGACGGCCTCGCGGAGGATCTTGCACAGGTCGGCGGTGTTGACGCCGGGCACGCCGACGATGCGGCGGGCAGCCGCGGCGCGGCCGACGATGCCGCCGTCGTTGAACAGCAGAACATGGGCGTCCTTGGGCAGACCCTGGATCTCCGGCTCGTAGATGGGCATACCCGTCAGCTCGACGGTGCCGGGGCTGCGGCGGGCCAGTTCATAGGCCTCTTCGACGCTGCCGACGTTGATCACGTTGTTGCCGTAGAACTGCGTCTCGACGATGGTGCGGACGGGGATGCTGTTGACCTTCTTGAAAACTTCAGGATTGCCGTAATACTCAAGTTCAACCATTTTGCTCGAACTCCTCTCGAAGATTCAAATTTAGAATGCCGCGCAAAGCGGCGTGGATCCTGTTTGAGTATAAAACGGGCGCGGAAAAAGTCAATCAAACTTTCCGGAATAACGCGGCGGCACGTTTACGGCGGGAATAAAAACTGGCCGTTCTGCCGGGGATCAGTGCGACGTCAGCAGTTTGCGGAAGTATTCGGTGAGAAATTCGATGAACAGCCGCGTCTGGTCGCTGAGCGCGGCGTGCTCCTCGCAGGTGACGTAGATGTTGCGGTGACAGACGGGGTCGGAAAGGTGTACGAGCTTGGCCTTGTCGGTCTCCAGCCGTCCCCAGGTGGCTTCCGGCCACAGCGAAACGCCCAGGCCGGCGGCGACGAGGCCGCGGATGGTGCCGGGATTGTCGCTTTCAAAGCTGGTGTGCGGCGAAAAACCGCTGGATTCAAAGATATGGTCGGTGATCTCGCGCATCGAGGTCCGCTTGCCGAGGACGATGAAATTCTCGTCGCTCAGCTCGTCGAGACGGATGGAGTCTTTCAGCGCCAGATGCGACTGCATGGGCACGGCCAGAAGGATCTCCTCGGAAAGGAGGAGGCGGCCGTTCTCCGGCGGGTTCTCGGGGAGGGCGCTGCGCAGGCAGAGATCGCATTTGGTCGTCCGGGCGCTTTGGATGATCTGGAAGTCAATGAACGGATGGACGTTCTTGAACTTGAGCAGGATGTCCGGCAGCAGCGACGACGCCGCGAGAACGTTGAAGACGATCGTCGAGCGGGAGTGGCCGGCGGCGACTTTGAGATCGCGCGAGAGGTTGTCGAGGATGCTCATGATCGGCTCCAGCTTGCGCTTGAGCGCGAGCCCCGCCTCGTTGAGCTGCACGCGCTTGCCGCGGCGCTGGAAAAGGGGCACGTCGAGCTCCTTTTCAAGGGACAGCACAGCCTTGCTGATCGAAGGCTGCGAGATGTAAAGCTCCTCCGCGGCCTTGGAGAAATTTTCGTATTTGGCGACGGTCATAAAATACCGCAGATGGAAAAGCTCCACGAAGATCACCCCTTATAACTCAAATCTATAAACATTCTACACGAGAACGAAAAAAAGAGCAATCGCAAACGTGAAAAAGTCCTGACTTAAAAAACAAAAAAATACCGATTCTGCCGTTTGTACGGCGGAATCGGTCAAAAAGTGCGCGTTTTACTCCCACACCCGAAACGGCTCCGGCTTTAAGCCGACGCTTTCGCACAGGGCCGTCGCTTCGGCGAAGTGCGCGCAGAGCGTTTTTGCGCTGTGGCTGTCGCTGGACAGAACGACGCGGCCGCCCTTTTGGGCGATGCGGCGCAGCAGCGGCAGGGCAGGATAGGGACGGCTCCGGTAGCCGCGCGAGATGGC
>JAEEUD010000244.1 GCA_016286835.1 Pyramidobacter sp.
GAATTTTGAACGCGCCAGCCTATCCAGAGCCTGATCTATCGTTTGCATCGTCTCACCTGCTCTTTTCCATGATCTTTAACGCTTGTCCGACAGCTGCAAATGAATCGGGGTTCAGCCAGCCCTCTTTGTATTGTAGCACACAGACACCTGTTCAAAAAAACATCGCCCGACAGTTACGCTGCTCCGCCTCCACAAGCAGATCAATGATCTTCTAAGTTTTGTGTTATTATTACAGTCAGAGCTCGGTCCTGATCCAGGCGAATGAGACAAAGACGGAGTTTTATTCCGGCAGGACTGCGCTGAAAAAAGAACACACCTGCGGGCACTGACTTTGCTGACAAGAGGCCCAGAAACGACGCCGGGCTCGGTCACGATCAATCTCGATTTTGCCAAGGAGGAAACATGGACATCGCATGGGAAGACGGTTTTTCGATAAAAGTAAGGGTGGACGGCGAGACCGTCGTCATTTCGGCCAACAAAGAAGGGCTGCTTTCCCTGGCGGCCCAGTTGGCGGCACTCGCAGAGGCACAGCCGGGAAGTCACATCCATTATGACGAATCCAATTCGCTTGAAGAAGGTTCGGCTGAAATGATCATCGAGAATTACCATGAGAAAAGGGACTTCCCGCATTTTTAACACGCATCTGCCGCACATTCCCCTGTCAAGACCATAAAGTCAAAAAACACCTCGCGGCCGAAAGGCCCGAGGTGTTTTTGTGTTATTCAACTACGCGCCGGCGACGATCAGCGACGGGAGCCACGTCGAAAGCGCGGGGAAAGCGATGAGCAGCACAAGGACGATCGTCATGGCCAGAAGGAGCAGGCCGACGTAGCGGAACGAATCCTCGTAAGGAATGCCCGCGACCTTGCACGCCGTCATCAGATCGACGCCCAGGGGCGGCGTGTTGGCGCCCACGGCGAGGTTGACGCAGATCATGATGCCCAGATGGATGGGATCGACGCCGATCTGCTTCATCACCGGCAGGAAGATGGGAATGACGATCAGGATGATCGCCGTCGTCTCCATGAACGTACCGAGCACAAGGAGCAGCAGGTTGAAGAAGATCAGGACGACCCAGTAGTTGTTGGAAACGCTCAGGATCGCCTTCGCGATCATCTGCGGGATGTCCTCCGCCGTCAGGATCCAGCCGAAAAGGCTCGCCGCAGCGATGATGAACAGAACGACGGCGCTCGACTTCGCCACTTCCAGGCAGATTTCAAAGAAGCGCCGCCAGCTCAGCTTGCGGTACACGTACTTCGAAAGGATCAGCGCATAGAACGCCGCGACGGCACCGGCCTCCGTAGCGGTGAAGATGCCTTTGAGGATGCCAACGATGATGATCGCCGGCGTCATCAGCGGCAGAAACGCGCCCTTGAACGCTTCAATGCGCTCTTTGGCGCTCGTCTTCGGAAGACGCGGATAGCCGTCCTTCACGGCATAGTAGTAAGAGATCGCCATCAGTGCGCCGCCGGAGAGGATCCCCGGGATGAAACCGGCGATGAACAGCTTGCCGATCGAGACGCCCATCGAAACGCCGAGGACGACAAGCACGATGCTCGGCGGGATGATCGTTGCCAGCGCGCCTCCGCAGCCGAGCAGCGACGCCGAGAACGCCGGCTTGTAGTTCTGGCTGCCCATCGCGGGGAGCATGATCGAGCCGATGGCGACCACGTCGGCCACGCCGGAGCCCGAGATCGCACCGAAGAACATGCACGAAACGACCATGATCATCGCCAGCCCGCCGCGGATGTGGCCGACCATGGCCGAGGCGAAACGCATGATGCGCGGCGTGATGTCGCCCTCCGCCATCAGGGAACCGGCAAGGAGGAACAGCGGAATGGCGAGGAGCGAGAACGAATCGGCGCCGACGACCATGCGCTGAGCCACGACAAGGAGCGGCATGGACGTTTCAAACGCCAGATACGCAAGGCCGGAGATCGCGATCGCAAACGAGACGGGAATGCCGAGCGCGATGCCGCCGATCAGGGACAGGGCAAGAGTCAGCACGGCCTACTCCCCCTTTGCTTTCAGCGCCGCGAAGACCCGGCGCAGGCAGACGAGCGCGATCAGGACGCAGCCGATCGGGAACGCCAGATAGAGGATGCCGGCAGGGATCTGCAGCGTCGTCGTCTTCATGTTCCACGTGCGCATCGCCAGCTTCCAGCCCCCGAACGCGCCGCAGACGGCAAACGCCAGCATGGCCAGAGAACCGATCAGGCCGAGAAACTTCTTCGCGCCACGCGACGAGATCCTGTTCATCACGAGATCGACGCACATGTGCCCGTTGTCGAGCAGGGCGACCGCGCCTCCGACGAACGTGATCCACACCAGCAGCGTCGTGCACACTTCTCCGCCCCAGGCGATGGAGTGATGGAAGATGTAGCGCGACACCACTTCCAGCAAAACGACAAGGAACGTCGCCAGCACACCGAGCATCAACATAAATTCAAGAGGGCGGAACGCCCTCTTGAGAATCGACTTATTCTGTGACATCTTCGCGTTTATTTGCCGTATTCGTGGACCAGATCCATCAGCTCTTTGCCGAAGACGCTCTCATACTTCTCCCACACGGGCTGGACGGCCTTCTGGAACGCGGCCTTGTCGACCTCGTTGATCTGCATTCCCTTCTCGGCAAGCAGCTTCAGGAAGTTCTCCTCCTCGGCGATCGTCTCCTTGCGCTGATTCTCGCCCCACTTGTGAGCGAGCTCGGCAACCGTCTTCTGATCATCGGCGGAGAGCTGGCCCCAGACACTGCTGTTCACGCAGAGAACGGCAGAACCCCAGATGTGACCCGACTTGGACAGGTATTTCTGAACTTCGTAGAACGCGTTCGAGTAGATGATGGCGTAAGGATTCTCCTGGCCGTCGACGACGCCCTGCTGGAGCGACGAATACAGCTCGCCGAAGTTGATGGCCACGGGCGCGGCGCCGAGCTGCTCAAACGTGTCGAGACGCATCTTGTCAGGCGTGACGCGGAGCTTCAGGCCCTTGATGTCCTCAGGAACGGCCACGGGCTTGACGTTGTTCGTGATGTGGCGGAACCCGTTCTCCCACCAGGCGAGACCGACGATCCCCTTGCTCTCGAGCAGCTTGAACAGGACCTCGCCGAGCTTGCCGTCAAAGGCGTTGTAGGCGGCCTCGTGCGTGGGCCACGCGTAGGGCAGCGCTTCGATGCCGAACTTCGCGTCG
>JAEEUD010000245.1 GCA_016286835.1 Pyramidobacter sp.
TCGTAATATTTTGCCGCGTCGTCCTGATTACCTTCGTCGCGGGCACGCCGCGCAAGCGTGTACAGGTTCTCCAGTTCCTGCGACGTATCGACTTTCACCGTACTGCCCGATACGTCCACAGGGCCTTCGATCATGATCTTTCTCGCCGCTTCCGGTGTGTACTTCGTGCCGCAGTGGCGACACACGTACAGGTCTTCCTCGCGCACTACGTCGGTGCTGCCGCACATCTCGCAGGTCAAGGGCTTCATGTTCTCCCTCCTTGTTCTCTGAATTTCATTTCGCGGTCATGATAGTTCGTGGCGTCGTGCTCGTCAAGTCCGTAAGCATAACAACGCATTACGCTTTTGCTTTTCTTCGTGTCTTCGTGTCTTTGCGTTTGATTTGAACTTGCTTTTGCCAAATTTTATACACCCGAAATTTCCCGCTTGACAGGGAAAAAATGTGCGGTATAATTCCATCCAATAACTCAATACGATTTGAAAGGCGTTGAATCGGATCCTGCCGGAAACGCGTTTTTCGCGCATCCAGAGAGAAAGCTCCATGGGCTGAGAGGGCTTTCGGGCGAAATTTTTCGGCGGGCAAGGCCCGAGGAGCCGGAGTGGAAAGGCCGCTTGCGGCCGGAGTACATTTCCCGAACTGATCCCCCGTCAAAGGGATCCAAGCGGGGCGCGAAGCGTTTGCGCGTCCAAGCAGGGTGGTACCGCGAGAATCGTTCTCGTCCCTACAAATTTTCATTTGTGGGGACGTTTTTTTACGGCGATTCGCGGCGCATCCGGCCTGGAACGGCAAATAGGCGCGCTCAAGCAGGGTGGTACCGCGTGCTGATCTTTTGCGCGTCCCTGTGTGTTCGTATCGGAACGCACGGGACGCGCTTTTTCATGCGGCGCGACGTGCACGGAGTGAACTGTTCCATGTGGAACGGCAGGATTTTTAAAATTCACGGTTTGAAAGGAAGCGTTTGGTATGAGATTAGCGGTCGTTGGCGCGACGGGCGAAGTGGGGCGCACGATGGTGCGCGTGCTTCAGGAGCAGGGCGTTCGTCCTGAGGTGATCCGTTTCTTCGCCTCGAAGAACAGCGCCGGCACGACGGTGAAGTTTTTCGATCAGGACGTGACGGTCGAGGAGCTGACGCCCGACTGGGTGCCCGCGGGCACGTTCGATTACGTGATCATGTCGGCGGGCGCAAGCGTGTCCCGGTGGTTCGCGCCGATCGCGGCCGAACGCGGCGCGACGGTGATCGACAACAGCTCGTGCTGGCGCATGGATCCGGCAAAGCTGCTCGTCGTTCCGGAGATCAACGGCGACCTGCTGAAGGGCTACCGCGGCATCATCGCCAATCCCAACTGCTCGACGATCCAGATGGTGCTCGGCTTTTACAAGGTGCACGAGAAGTTCGGCATCAAAACGATCGTCGTCAGCACGTATCAGGCCGTCAGCGGCGCCGGCCGGCGCGGCATGGACGAGCTGCTGGCGCAGGAGCAGGGGAGCACGGAGTGCAAGAAGTTTGCAGCTCCCATCTTCCGCAACGTGGTGCCGCAGATCGACGATTTCCTGCCCGACGGCTTCACGAAGGAAGAGATGAAGATGGTCAACGAGCCCCGCAAGATCCTCCGCGACGACTCGATCATGAGCTGGCCGACGACGGTGCGCGTGCCGGTGCTCTACGGCCACAGCGAGAGCGTCTTCGTGGAGACGCGCGAGCCGTTCGGCACGATCGAGAATCTGCTCGACGTGATGCGCACGCAGGAGCACGTGGTGGTCAGCGATCATCCGGTGGTGACGCCGGCGGTGGACGCGGCGGGGACGGATACGACGTTCGTCAGCCGCGTGCGCAGCTTCGACGACAGGCATTTCCTGCAGTGGAACGTGGCCGACAACGTGCGCGTGGGCGCGGCGACGAACGCCGTGCGCATCCTTCTGAAGCACGCCGAGCTGAACGGCATCAGATAACAATTAGTAATTAGAAATTAATAATTAGCAATTAAAGGCAAAGCAACAGCAACAGGACAAAAGCCGCTGCTGCCGCGCGTTCAGAGCGCACGGAAGCATAGCACATTTTAAAAAAGGAGCGAATCATCATGTTCAGAGGTACTGGTACTGCGCTTATTACTCCGTTCCGTGACGGGGCTGTCGATTTTGAGGCTCTCACCGGGCTGCTCAACTTTCAGATCGAAAACGGCGTCAACGCGCTGATCGTGCTCGGCACGACGGGCGAGGCGGCGACGATGACGGGCGAGGAGCGCGACGCGGTCATCACGCACGCGCTCAAGGTGGTCGACGGCCGCGTGCCGGTGATCATCGGCACGGGCACGAACAACACGGCGACGACGATCGCCCTTTCGCGCCGCGCCGAGGAACTGGGCGCCAACGGCGTGCTCGTGGTCACGCCGTTCTACAACAAGCCCAATCAGGAAGGCCTGTATCAGCATTTCCGCGCCGTGGCCGAGTCGATCAGCATTCCCGTGGTCCTCTACAACGTGCCCGGCCGCACGGGCGTCAACCTCCTGCCGGAGACGGTGCTGCGCCTTGCTGCCGACGTTCCGAACATCGTCGCCGTCAAGGAAGCCAGCGGAAATCAGTTCCAGTGCGACACGCTCATTCGTCAGCTCCAGGTTGTCCGTCCTGACTTCCGCGTCTTCTCGGGCAACGACGACCAGGCGTTCCATCTGGTCTGCGCCGGCGGCGACGGCGTCATCTCGGTGCTGTCGAACGTGGTCCCCGCCCAGACGGCGGCGCTGATGAACGCGACGCTGCAGGGCAACCTTGCCGAGGCGCGCAAGCTGCATCTCCAGCTGCTGCCGCTGATGAAGGACCTGTTCCACGAGAGCAACCCGATCCCCGTCAAATACGCAGCCAGCCTGCTCGGCCTGTGCGCCAACGAACTGCGTCTGCCGCTCGTTCCCGCTTCGCTGGGAACGAAGGAACTGGTCCACGCCGATCTGCTTGAGCTGGGTGTGGTGGAGGACGAGGAATGAGCCTGAACGTCCCTTACGGCGTCGTCGGTTTCACCGGCCGCATGGGCGGTGAGATCGTCGCCGCCTGCGGCGGAACGCCTGTCCTGCGCGTCTGGGACGCGGGCGAGGAGTGCGACAGCGCCCCGCGCGTGATCTTCGACTTCTCGTCGTATAAGGTCCTGCCGCATACGGTCGAGCTGTGCCGCGCCCATCATGCCGCGCTG